>JACTVF010000069.1 GCA_019695435.1 Methanoregulaceae archaeon
TCCTGCGAGCGGGTGATCTTTCCCGAGGCATCCATCCTTACCGATCACTGTCTCCGGCTCATGACAACGGTACTCGATACGCTGGAAATCAACCGAGCAGCGATCCGGCGCAACCTCACGTTCCTCCACGGGATCAATATGGCGGAATCCGTAATGATTGAGCTCACCCGGCGCGGCATGACCCGTCAGGACGCCCACGAACGTGTCAGGATGGCAAGCATGCAGGCGCTTGCCGAAAGCCGGCCGCTTGCTGATGTGCTCGGGGAAGATACTGAAGTGATCCGTTTCTGTTCGCGGGATGATCTCGTTACCCTTCTGGCCCCGGACGCGTATATCGGAACCTCGGTCGCACAGGTCAACCGGGTGCTGGAGAAACTCCGGCCCCTCGTACACTGATCCCCCGTAATTTACTTGTTTTTTAGTTGAAGAGTGCCACAATTAATGTCCGTTTTGTTGACAGAGTTTATGTCCGCTTAAGGATAATTTTCTGTTTTTGTTGAAAGTGATTACGTTATGATAGACTGATGCCGGAGTCATCCAGTCCAGGATCTCCTGCTTTCGCCAGTTGTTGTACTGGCGGTCGAAGTTCCAGAGTTCCCGTTTGAAATGACTTAACGAGTTGAATTCCTTGAGGGCGATAAGTTCCTAGTAGAGCGTCTTGTGATAGCGTTCGATCTTGCCACGACCGCGTGGATTGTATGGCCGGCCGAAGATCAGTTTGATACCGTGTTTTTGAGCTTCAGCTTTGAAGACTTTGGAGATAAACTGTTTTCCGTTATCGAGGTAAATTTCACGCGGGATTCGTCCGGCGCGGAGTGCCCATTGCAAGGCATTGACCGCTGAGGCAGCATCTTTGTGAAGATAGACCTTGCTTTTCACCCGATACCGGAAGCAATCGTCGGTAAACCCGGTGACATAGACCTTGCCGACTCCCCGGATACGAAACTGGAAGGTATCGCCCTGCCACATGCTGTCAACGTGACGACGCTGAAATCGTTTGCCAGCTTCCTGAGGTTTTGCTTTTACATGAATGAGAAGTCCGTGCCGTTTGAGGATCCGGTGAACGGTTCGCCAGGAACAGGGTAGATCAAACTGGTGCTTGATACGACGGGCACCCCATGCCGGATATTTTTCTTTAAGCCGGATTATTCGTCGTTCCAGTGCCGGGGATATTGTCAGGGGTGATCGTTTTGGCCCGGTCTTTTTTGGCCACAACCCGTTCTCCTGGTCCTGACTGTGGGCTTTTGCCCATCGTCTCACTGTCCTTTCGGAGATGTTATACGTCTCTCCGATCTCCTTTGCACTTCGTATCCCTTCTTCATAGAATACGACGGATTTGGTCCTGATTTCCATGGTCGCTTTCACCCGCAAGCACCTGTTCGGTGCTCTTGAAAGCGGACAGAAATACTGGCACTATTTTAGGACAGAAATACTGGCACTCTATAGTTAGTATTGCAAAGTAATGACAGGTTTATACGGTACAAGGGTTAATCCAAACTAGTAATGGAGCGGCAGATCACCATCCGGGGGTACCGGTTCTCTCACACGGATATCGTCCGCTTCTCTGTTATCGCCTCGCTTACCCTTTCATCTATCCTTATCACGACGATCGCTCTTGCCAAGAATGCCGGGGCCCTCTATCCTCAGCTCTTCTACTTCCCCATACTCTATGCGACCTATTTTTATCCCCGGCGCGGGATCATTCTTTCCGGCCTCTGCGGGATTGTCTACGAATGTATCGTATACTTTTCGCTCTTCCCGGATACCCTCGCCCTCTGGTCGGCTACCGGTCAGGCAGTCCTCTTTATCTGCGTCGCGCTTGCGGTCGCGTACTTCACGAACATGATCCGGGTCTCGGAAGCCCGTTACCGCAGCATCTTCGAAAATTCTCTTCTGGGGATCATCCTTTTTGATAAAAACAGTTTTTCGATCCGGCTTGCCAACCAGCAGGTCGCAACGATGCTTGGCTGGACAGCAGAAGAGCTTGGCCACATGACCTTTGCGGAACTCTTCTTCTCCCGCGACTTTCAGCGCCGGTTTTTTGAGCATCTGGGATCCGGGGAGGACATCAGGAATTTCGAGACCTGTTTTGCCACAAAAACAAAGGAACCTCACTGGGTCAACCTCTCCTGGAGCCGGATCGATGACACCGTGGTCAGCTGTTCGGTCATCGACATCAATGCAGAGAATCTCGCCCGGCAGCTGGCGATGGACAGCTCCACCCGGTACCGGCAGGTGACCGAAAACTCTCCCACCGGCATGGTGATCGCAGAACACACGAAAATTCTCTTTGCCAACCCGGCATTTTCTTCATTCTCCGGCTATGATGCGGACGAATGCATAGGGAGGGATCTTGCCGACAGTGTCCTTGATGAGGACAAGGACCGGTTCAGGACATTTGCCGGCCGCTGGGATACGGTGGCACCGGTCCCGGACCGGGCGGAGTTCCGGTTTGTTTCAAAGAAAGGTGAGATCCGGCGGGCGGTTCTCTACTTTACTCCCATTACCAGGGACAACCGGCCGGCCGGGCTCGTAAACATCATCGACAACACGGAATGGGAAGAATACCGGGAGCGTATGGAGCAGACCAAAGAACGGCGACACGAAATAATGCGTGCCGTCGCCCATGAACTCAGAACGCCACTCCAACCGATCATGGGGTACCTCAACCTGCTCCTGCACGACCCTCAGTCTTTCGGGTTGACCGATGAGGCCAGGCAGATCCTTGACCGGTGCGCAAAAAGTGTGGATCGCGAACGCCAGATTATCAACCAGATGCTGGAACTCTCGGTGCTGGAAGGAGAGGATACCGGCCTTGATTATTCAGTCTTTTCCGTGCGGGGATTGATCGATGCGGTCATCGCGAACGGAGGATATGCCCTCAAGGCTGAGATTGCGATAGATATCCCCGCCGATCTCACGTTCGAGGCCGACCGTCAGAAAATATTCTATGTTCTCGATATACTGCTTTCAAACGGAGTAAGTTATGCCAAACCGCCAAAGAAGATCTGGATTACGTCGTACGGGATCTCTCCCGCCCTCCCCTTCCACCGGCTCTCGATCCGGGACAATGGCGTGGGCATCACCGAGGCCCAGCTCGACGAGATCTTCAAATCCGAAAACGAAGGAGGTGACGGTTCCCGCAAGCTTGGAGCCGGAGAGACCGGGCAATTGCTTGCGATTGCAAAAAAGTATATCCACCTCCACGGGGGATACATCAGCGTGGACAGTATCGTAAACATCGGAAGCACATTTACCATCAACATTCCGAAAAAACGACCTGACAAAGGTGAGCACTATGACAGGTAAGATTGTTGTTGTCGAGGACGACCAGCCAATCCTCGACCTTATGGGTATCCTGTTGAAAAAACTGGGATACGAGCCGATACTTATCACCAACGGACTTGAGGCACTGACCTATGTAAAGTCGGAACCCCCGGCCCTGATCCTGCTTGACATCATGATGTCACCTCTCTCCGGCTGGGAGTTCCTGGAACGGCTGCGAGCGGAGTACAACCTGCATGAGATCCCGGTGATCCTCTTTACAGCTTCACCAACGGTTCCCGGGAAGATGGCAGCACTTCATGATCCAAAACTGGGAATCCTCCAGAAACCGGTCACCTTCGATGAACTCAGAACCGCCATCAGACAAGCTCTTGAATAATTTTCCCGTGGAGGACAACATGGCGGCCTTTTCTGTGATTGATCGCCTTTAGAACGTTTATTACGGTTTTTTAAAAAAATGAGGATGCCAGACCGGCAGGATGGGACATACATCATTATCTATCTTGAAAAACGATGGGGATATACGTAAAGTCTCGTTCCGGCACCGCCAGAGGTACCCATGATCTCGGTCTTATATGTTGATGACGAATCAGCGCTCCTTGAAGTGACCAGGATTTTTATGGAGCGGGGGGGCGAGTTCAGGGTTGATACTGCCACCTCGGCACGTGAAACGATAGAAAAACTTAAGGTCGAACGGTACGATGCGCTGGTTCTGGATTACCAGATGCCTGAAATGGACGGCATCGAGCTCCTAAAATACCTCCGCCCGCGCTGTAACGGGATGGCATGTATCCTCTTTACCGGGAAAGGGGAGGAAGATGTTGCGATTGAAGCACTCAATGCCGGCGCAGACTTTTACATCCGGAAGGTGGGTTCGCCCAGGACCCAGTTTGCAGAACTCGAGACAAAGATACGATCTGCCGTTGCACGACGGCAGAGTGAGCAGGTGCTCCGTCAGTCCGAGCGGGATTTCCGTTTGCTCGTGGAAAACCTCACGGATGTCGTCTACGCGGTCAATGGGGAGGGGGCAGTCACGTATGCCAGCCCCCAGATCACCCGGTTCGGCTACGATCCAAAAGATCTAATCGAAAAGGATTTTGCCTTGCTGGTTTGTGCAGAGGATATACCGTCAGTCGCCCGCCATTTCGCTGATATGAAACAGGGTATCTCATCATCGTTTGAATTCAGAATAACCGGTAAGGGTAGCCAACCACGGTGGGTGCGTGCATCGTGCAGCCCGCGGATGGATCACGGGCAGTGCACCGGGGGTCAGGGCCTGCTGACCGAGATTACCGAAACAAAAAAAGACGATGAAACGGTACGCGGACGCGAGGTCCTGCACCAGCTGCTGCTCGATTCCGCAACCGATGGGATGCTCATTCTTGATCCCGAAAGCGGAAATCCCGTTGAATTCAACGAAGAAGCCTGCCGCCAGTTGGGCTATACCCGGGATGAGTTTGTCGGACGCAGCCTGCAGGACTGGGAGGTTGCTGATGCACCACAGACCCTTCGGAAAAAGATCCCTGAGATCCTGCGGACCGGCAAGGCAACCTTCGAAACCCGGCACCGGACAAAAGATGGCAGGATCCGGGAGGTGGTCGTTACTGGACGGGCCCTTGATAATGGAAATACAAAAAGGATTGCTTCGATCTTCCACGACGCCACAGATGAGAACGAGGCGGCGCAGACCCTTGCGAAGCGGGCCTTCGGGTTTGAGGAGTTATACGAGCAGGCACCACTCGCAGACCTGATACTCTCTCCGGACGGCCGTGTGACAGGTATCAACCGGGCAGGCACGGCACTGCTGGGCTGCCCAAAAACTGAGGTGATCGGGAGGTCCCTTACAGATTTTATCGCCCAAAATGAACAGGCGCGGTTCTCTGACACCATAGGGGAACTGGGGCGATCCGGCAGCATCCCCACAGCAGCACCGTTTTCCCTTGCTCTCCGCGATAATCGGAGTGCCTTGGTCGCGCTGGACGGCTCTGCCATCTGCGATGCCGACGGGAAGATCTGGCAGCTGGCTGTCACACTCACCGATATCACCGGACAGACGAAGGAAACCGCGACCCTGCGGGCTGCTGCAGCGTCCGCTGAGGGGATCATTGCCGGTGCCCGTGACGGGATCCTTGTCTGCACCCCGGATCAGGTTCTCACCGGCTGGAACCCGGCAATGGAGGATATTACCGGGATTGCAGCCCGGGACGCTCTCGGGCGGCGGCTTGCGGATATGCTGCCATTCCTGCACGAGATGGGGCAGGGCTCGCCTTCGGCACGTGCACTGGCCGGTGAGATCGTTGCCACTCCCGATTCGCGATATGAGTATCCCGGAACCGGAAAATGCGGTTGGTTAAGGTCGATCTTATCCCCCCTTCGTAACGCCCGCGGGGAGATTGGGGGGATCATCGGTGTTGTTCAGGAGATCACCACCCGGACAAAGGCAGTACAACGGGTAAAGGTGGCAAACCGGCTCTATGCGATCAGCTCACGGGTTAGCACCGCCGTTGCAAACGTCCGTGACCTGGAGACGCTGCTTGCCGCTATCTGCCGGATCGCCGTTGAAGACGAAATCGTTTGCATGGCGTGGATAGGGCTCTTCGATCAAGCGGCCGGCATCATCCGTCCGGTGGCGCACGCCGGAAACGGGGAAGAACTGCCCAAAGAGGGGTACCGGATCACCGGTGCTGATAAGGGGGAGGGGCTGGCCGGTGATGCAATCCGCACAGGAGTACCTGTAATCTGCAGAGATACCGGGACTGATCCTGCTGCACAACCATGGATGGAAGATGCACTCCGGCACGGGTACCGGTCGTTGGTTGCCGTACCGTTCCGGCTCAAGGGCGAGATCGTGGGTGTCATCACCCTCTGCTCTGGTGAACCGGATGCGTTTTCGGAGACAGAGGCGGAGCAGCTCGCGTTCCTGGGCACCTCGCTCTCATCGGCACTTGACCTCCTCGACAAAAAAACGCTCCAGCGCCGGGCCGGCAGGGGATCTCACGGGAGCTGGGAACGCACCCGGTTCCTTGCCGGCGGGATCGAGTCCGCCGCTGTCCCGTTTGCCGCGGTCTTTCCTGACGGGAGTACCGGGGCGGTAAACGCGGCACTCTGCGCCATGCTGGGATACACCGAGGAAGAACTGCTCGCGCTCCCGTTAACCAGCCTTCTTGGTACCCCTGCTGAGAATGAGGACCGTTTCCTGCGAATTCCTGCCACAAAAAAGCCGGAGCGCTATGAGAGCACTATCCAAAAAAAAGATGGTACCCCCCTGCCGGTGGAGCTCTTTCTTCAGGTAATACCCAATGAGACCGGTAGCCAGACCTGCGTCGGTGTTTTTGTCACCGACATTGCAGACAGGAAACGGCGGACAGATCTGCTCGAAGAAGAACGTCTGCGATACCGCACGTTCTTCGAGACCGGGAGCGCCGCGATAATGATCACCGAACCCGATGGTGCCATCATTGCCGCAAATCCGGCGGCATGCCGGTTGTTCGGCCAGACCGAAGATATGCTGCATTCAGCCGGTGGGGGAGGCCTTGCAGGTACCGGAGATCCCCGGTTTGTCGAGCTCGTGCGGAAGTGCGGGGAAGCGGGAAACGCCGAAGGGGAACTGAGGCTCATCCGGGGAGATGGCACACCGTTTGATGTGGAGGTCCAGGCCACCCGGTTCCTGGATCAGGGTGGCAGGCCCGCCCTAAATCTGGTCCTCCGGGATATCACCGGATACAAAAAGACCTGGGCAGCACGGATGCAGGAGCAGGACATGGCAGTGTCAATTCTCGACAGCCTGCCAAATCCTGTCAGAAGACTTGATCCCAACGGCGCATGCGTCTTTTTCAACAGGGCGTGGTATGCCTTCACCGGAAGGGCCCCTGCTGATGAGAAAGGAGACGGCTGGATGGAGGGCATCCACCCCGATGACCGCGACCGTTATCGGGAATCCATACGGCCACAGGGGGATACCCGGGACCCGACTGATGTGGAATACCGTCTATGGCATCATACCGGTGAATACCGGTGGATCCGCGAGATCGGCATACCCGATCCTGCGCCCGGTGAAACAGGAGCCGGCGTCACGTACTCCTGCTACGATATCCACACATGCCGGCAGGCTGAGGAGATGCTGGATGACGGGGAGGCGGAGTACCGCGCCGTTTTTGAGAACACGGCAGATGCCACCCTTCTCGTAAGCGACAGGATCCTTGATTGCAATGCGGCGGCGATCCGGATGTTTGCCTGCACCCGTGAGAATCTCATCGGGCACGGCCCGCTGGATTTTGCCCCTCCGTACCAGCCGGACGGGAGGGTATCTGCCGATGCCGCACAGGAGTACCTTGAAGCAGCCCGTAGAGGAACGCCGCAGATATTCTCCTGGGTCAGCACGAGAAGTGATGGTACGCCCCTCGAGACCCATGTTACCCTGACCGGGCTTTCCATCCGCGGGGAGCGGCGGGTGCTTGCAGTTATTAACGATGTGACGGAACAAAACCGGGCGGAGCGCGAGATCCAGAGGCTTGCCTCCTACCCACAGCTGAACCCCAACCCGGTTATCGAGGTTGAGCCAGACCGGACAATGACCTATGCCAACCCGGCCACCTCTGCAGTTCTCTCATCACTCGGCTTGCCTGATGATCCGGCGGCGTTTTTGCCGGCAGATTTCAATGAGATCGCAGGAACGCGCGATCCGGTGCTGCCGATGATGGCAGGTCGCGTGGTGCAGCTCAAGGAGCGATCGTTCCGCGAGTCGATCTGTGCTGCCCCGGGGCACGCGCCGATCAGGATCTATGCCTACGATATCACCGACCGGGTACAGGCAATGGAGGCGCTCGCGTACGCCAACCACAAGCTGGGCATCCTCACGAGTATCACCCGACATGACATCAAGAACAAACTTACCGGGGTACTTGGATACCTCGATCTGCTCCGGGGATCCCTGCGTGATCCGCAGCTGATCGAATTCCTTGACAAGGCAGAAACATCGGCAGACGCCATCCGGCATCAGATCGATTTTACCAAGGATTATGAATCGCTCGGCGGCACCGCACCGGTCTGGCAGGAGATTGCACCCATCCTTGCCGAGGTCAGGTCGCACTTTGATGTGGAGGGGATTGCATTCGAGGAGCCGGCGCCGGGTTTTGCAGTTTTTGCCGACCCGATGTTTGCCAAAGTGCTGTACAACCTCTGCGACAACTCGCTGCGCCACGGAGTGCATGTCCGGCATATACGGATACGGAGCGAACCTTATGAAGCCGGGTGCATGCTCATCTATGAGGACGACGGCGTGGGAATCCCGCAGGACAAGAAGGAATTGATCTTCGAACGCGGTTTTACCACCTCGTCCGGTTCCATAAAATCGTCCGGCCTTGGCCTGTTCCTGGTCCGTGACATCCTTGCCATCACTGGTATCACCATAAAAGAGACCGGAACACCCGGGTCTGGTTCGCGGTTCGAGATGGCCATTCCACCGGGGAAGTGGAGGTACGAGCCGGCTGAATAATCATACCGCACTTTTCAAGACGGGGAGCCCCGGATAGAGAGTGCCATTTTTGCCTGACGCCAATGACTCCCGCGTAATCCCCGTTATTGTGGGAGACAGTGCCGAGGCTGCCTGCCTGCTGATCCTGTGTGCTCCTGATCCCCTGCACCCGCACACACGGCCAGCCGTTTCTGGATGTACAATCCGCGCGAAAAAAACAAGAAAGTTCAGATATACCGGGCTTTCTTCGACAGCAGGCGCGGGGTATAGAGCGGACGGAACGGCTTGCCCGTGGTTTCTTTCTTCACGGCGGCAGCGAGGCTTTCTACGGTCATCTGCTCCTTATAGGGTTTGTTCGGCTCGGACTTCCGGCGGATGGTGACGGTGAGTTTCTTACTGGCAAGTTCCTCATCGCCAACCACGATCACATAGGGCACCCAGTCCATGCCGGCTTCCCGGATTTTCTTGCCCACGCTCTCCTCGCGGTCATCGAGATCGCACCTGATGCTCTGCGTGTTGAGAGCATCACAGACTTCCTTCGCATACGGGATGTGGCGCTCGGCCACCGGCACGACCCGCACCTGGACCGGTGAGAGCCAAGTCGGCAGGGCCGGGACCTTCTGGGTCGAGATGTTCTCGAGGATCGCACAGATCACCCGCTCGATACTCCCGGTCGGGGAACAGTGGAGGATGGGCGGGTACACTGGCGTGCCATCGTCTTTGAAGTACTTGATGTTAAAGCGGGTCGAGCTCTCGACATCGATCTGGACGGTGGGGTTCTCGATCGGCCGGTTCTGACCGTCAATGGCCGCAAGGTCGATCTTTGCTTCCCAGTAGTGGACGCGCTCGGAGAGGATCTCGATCAGCATCGGGCAGTCGGATTCTTTCACGATCTTCCTGACCCACGCCTCGTTCTCATCGTAGAACTTCTTGGTGCACCGGAATGCGGCAA
>JACTVF010000070.1 GCA_019695435.1 Methanoregulaceae archaeon
CTAAAGAAGATTATTCACTTGAAGGTAAAACTCTTGTAATTGATTCAGTATTTAAAGAGGAAATTTCTAATCAACAGGGAGACAGTAAAGAAAGCCTTTGTATCAGGTTTAAGGATGTTAAGAAGGTTCTTTCATTTAATCAGACTAACCTTACTCTCTGTATTAATGAATTTGGAGATGATACAGATATGTGGGTTAATCAGAAAGTTAAAGTATCTTTGGTTAACCAGACATTTCAAGGAGAAATTAAGAAGGGTATACAGATTACCCCAATTAAGTAATTTTTTAGTTTTGCACGGTTATCCCCCTTCAGATTACCAATATTATTTTCTTTTTAAGAGGTTTTACTAATGAAAGTTCAAGAGCTATCTATGATTAACGAATTTGATTTCATCGGTTTAGAGGTTATAATATCCGACTTAACACCCGATGAAAAGAGCAGTATAGTGGACGAATTTGTAAATTTGTGTAATTTTGTAAGGAGTTTTAAAAATGTCTAGACTTTTGGATGATATTAAAATCGCATCAGAACAAAAACAGATTATAGATTCTGATAAAATACAGAAAAAGATACCAGAATCTAAAATTGAAATTGAAAGAATTATCAGACTATGCTATAATTATTCAAACAATTATAATTACCGTTTTGATCAATCTTTACATTTTATTATGATTAGTGCAGGATACGCTAAAGATAATTGTGAATATGTAGCAAATCCAAAAGAATTAGAGATTATTACCAGCTTATGTTTACAATATATGCAAAAATACAATTATACTATGGAGTTTTTCATGTATAAGATTCATTCAGAATTAGACGCAATAAGAGTTAGCGGTTATTCGTCAGATATACGACAAAAAACCATATTTGACTTAAGGTTTGATAGATGATGAAATGCCCCAACTGTAATTCTGAAAATATTTATGCAGTTAATAATAAATATCAGGCTGTAAGAGGTAGATTAGGGAGTGAAAGAAAGACTAAACATATTTGTCTGAAATGCGGGTTTAGTTTTCATGATAAGATTAATGGAGTTGTGGTATAATGTCATTTAATCAAAAAACTTTAGAAAATATGACCACTAAAAAATTAAAATTGTCAGAAAAAGCAGAATTTTTAATTTTAACAGATTCTTTTAGTAAAGGATTTTTAACCTATCGTGAATTTATGAGAATTTGCAGAATAGTAGACGAACAAATGTACGAAAAAGCATATTTTTTAGAAGGTTGTAATAATGGGCCGTAAAGCAACTGTTATACCGTCAGGCGGGAGACCCAATGATAAAGAAATTTCAGATTTTATTAAAGCACAAAGAGGTTTATCCGATGCACAAAAAGCAATATTAATAGAAAAATCTCAACAAACATGGTTTATGCAAAATGTTAAGCAGTCAAAAACACATTTACGCAATTTAACAAAAGTAGTTAAAAAACAAATTAAACAATATTATAATAAAAAAGGTGAGCGTGAAGATAAAAGAGGCGTTGAACATGTTCCACCAAAAAAGGGAACCAATAAAAAAGAAATGGAAAAGAAAGTAAAAACTGAAAATATACCTAAAGAAGTAAAAAAGAAGGGGATTGTTATTACGAAAAAACAGAATAAACCAGAGGTTCCAAAAGAAATACGGGCAAAAATAACAAAAGAAAAGAGAAAAGAATATCGTAAAGCATATAATCAACGGCCAAACGTAAAAAAAGCCAATAGAATAAGAAAGGCTAATAAAAGAAAAATGGGGTGAAAAAATGGTATATAAAGATTCTGAAAAGCAAAAACAATATTATAAAAAATATTTTGTAACGAATAAAGAAAGATACTCCTATAGTAAACGATTACAATATTGGAGAAAAAAATATTCAAAACTTACAGGAATTAAATACGAAACTGTAAAAGATCTATCCTTAAATGTTGAGCAATTGAAACAATGTTGCGAAGATTTATCAAATCCATAAATATAGGAGAATAAAAAAATCCATGTCGCGTGTAAATTTTGATATTCTTAACATACGGTTTCAAAAGCGATATGCGAATAAAGGTTTTACCATGAAAGAAAACACGGGATTAGATACTGAAACATATCGAGGATATGTTAAATTATTATGTGACATAGCGGAAGAAATAAAGAAATTGAAAATCTTGATGATTGTATCAAGTTTTTAACTCATGTAAGGTATAAAGGAAAATATAATTGGTTTTACAATATCCAATTTGATTTTGAGAGTATAATTAAGTATCTTGATGAAATTGATTTAAGAGAACTATATCATAATCATCAGGTAGAATATGGGTTCTATACTCTTACCTATTTACCTAAAAAGTTTTTTGCTATACAAGATTCTCATAATAATCGTTATTATTTCTATGATATGTTTAATTTTTTAGATGTTTCATTGAATAAAGCATCCAAAAAATTCTTAAAAGATGAAAAAATCTCTGGAATTGATGGCAATTTGTTAAATACCGATTTAGGTTACTGGAAAGAAAATAAAGATGATATTGTAAAATATTGTATTAAAGATGCGGAACTTACTAAAAGATTAGCGGATTATTTTTGGAATATGATTTATAAGAAGATGAACTTTTATCCAAAATCTCCAATGTCAAAAGGCAAATTATCAGAAGAATATTTCTTACATGTTTGTAAAGTTCCCACTCTCAATTCAATTCCCGAAAAAGTAGTTCATACCGCATATAATAGTTTTTACGGTGGAAGGTTTGAGATTTTAAAGCGCGGATATATGGAAAAATGTTATTGTTATGATATTAAATCGGCATATCCCGCAGAAATCGCTAATTTGCCGAATTTTACAAGAGGTAAATTTGAGAAAGTTAAAGAATATCATGAAGATGCATATACAGGATTTTATAAATGTGAAGTATTCGGAATTGAAGATGTGTTTTCCCCATTCAAACAGAAAGTAAGAAATATTTTAAACATTTATCCAAATGGTGCATTTAATCAGTTTCTTACTAAAACGGAAATCGACTTTATTAAAGCCCAATTTCCAAACACGGTCATTAACGTTGATTTTGGTTATGAGTGGAACCCAAAAACGCTCGAATTCCCGTTTAAAGAAGAAATAGAGCGGTTATATCGATGGAAAGATTCAGAGTCAGATGAAGATATTAAGTATTGCGTTAAAATTATACTTAATTCATTATATGGTAAGTTTATTCAAGTGTCGGGAAGTGATAATGTTACGGGCAGGTTGTTCAACCCTCTTTATGCTAGTTTGATTACATCGGGATGTCGTGTAAAAATTATGAAATTAGGTATTCAAAATCCTGAAAGTGTTATATCATTTTCGACGGATTCAGTTATATCAACAGAGAAATTATCCGTACCACTAGAACCAAAATTAGGAGACTTTCAAAAAGACTTTGAAGGTCAGGGAGTATTCATAATGTCCGATGTGTATAATCTTTGGAATGATGAAACCCATAAAATAAAATCTAAATTAAGAGGGTTTTCTATAGCTTCAACAAAAGACTATGATGAAATGGAAGCATATTTAAAAGATTTCTTAATGAATTCTGATCAGTGGATAGATTTTAAAACAGGTTGTAAAACTCCTACATTATATGAATATTTTACAAATAGACCTTATCACTTGGGGGAATGTTTATTACATAACAAAAAAAGAAAAATTACGGATATTAACACCTTTGGAAAGACAAAAAAACATATTGATATTAATGGAGATAACAAAAGAATTTGGGATAAAGACTTTACATGTGGAAAAGATGTATTAAAAGAGTGTATTGAGAGCAAACCAATATTTAGTGAGGAATAAAAATGTATAACCAAAAGAAGTGTGAATTATTAAATATTGAGGTGCGGTCAGGTTTAATGCCACTAGGATGTTTAAAATTTTACGAATTACAACTCTTAAAAAGAGAAAGGTATAGATTTATGAACAATTTACCATTAAACGGGGAACAAAAATGTTAAACTTTACCGGAAAAATAGAACTTTTAAAAAATGTGTGTAATATGAATACAGATATTAATGGGCCTTGTTATGTTCAAGACCCGACACTGCATAATTTTATATTGCCATATGGAATAAATATTCCATATCACTTCCCGCCTAGTATAGAAAATATTATTGTTGCATGTTTTTTGGTTGCTAGCATATGGGCACTGAAAAAATATATAGTGCCCGAATTTAAAAGAGAATTGGAGAATAAAAAATGAAAAATTCAACTATGTGGATAACATTAGCCCTTTCTCCAGTGTGGATTACATTTGTTTTTACAATGGCAACATTTTCTTATAATAAACTTATTGCATATACATTTTTTAAATTAGCCTTAATGTTTTTTATAATTAATATGGCTATTACAATAATTTTTATAGGAGTTTTTTTGGAGAGGAGATAATATATGCGTGATATAGATTTTGATTTATATAACTACAGAACTTTTTATTTTAATGATGGCTTTAACAGTGTGCTTACCAGTTATTATAAGACATTATCATTTATTGTAAACCTTTTTTAATTAATCTTATGGTTATATATAGTATGAGGGTTCCTACAATCAATACCTCTAAAACCTTCACAAACCCCATATAGGCGAGGGTATATGCAACCTACACACTTATACAGAATATGACCGCGCACGCGATTTAAGAGGGCTTTGTGAAGTTTTACCTCGTAAGAATTAATTTTATCTATGATAAAAAATCTCTTTGTAAAATCGTTCTTTTCTCTATACACAAAGAGATTATATACTAGAATATCTCTAATGGAAATATACCTATATCTGCCAAATACCCATTTTGAAATTGAAATACACTGATAATAGGAGATACAGTGTAAATTCAATTGATGAAAAAATAGTTATTTTTTCAATTTTTGTTAGCCTCATTGCGGTTCAACCCAAGCGACTTGTCCGAATGACCAAAAATTACCAATGAATTTTAGTGAGCGAGGGTTATAATTTGTTGGTATTTGGAATATAATATATCCATCTTCAGCATTTGATTGTCCCGCCATTAACCAAGTATCTTCAACTTCCGTTAATACGGGAACGCCCGTTACATTGTCAGGAATTGATTCTACAGAATATCCATAAGGTTGAATTTCTTCAACATGATGATAATCCCATGTATTATCAAGCGCTCTAATTTGTGAAGATAAATAAGGCAACTGAACGGGCTGATATAATTGATTATCCACCTCTAATGCGAAATTGCTTTGAGGAGGTAAAGGAAACGATACAGCTTTTCCATCGGGCATTTGTTCAGATTCTAGATGAAAGAACGCCAAAAAATATTCCTGACCTAATGGAGCGGTTTCGTTAAATTCCAGTCCCCAGTCTCTATCATAATATGTAAAATCTGTTATTTCTTTAAATCCATACATTACGGCAGATACATTAAGATTTACTTTTCCCGCTGCATCTGTATCATGATAGTGATAAGATTGATTAATTTCTAGCAAATTTTCAACGGGTATCGGTTGTGGACTATACATAATAAATGGAGTCCCTGTAGGTTGTGGAGTTATAGGGTTAATTATTGTAACTGTAGATTGGTTATTTTGCATTGCTTTTTGTTCTGCCAAAATTTCATCATTAATTTTTTGTTGTTCGACATTAGCGAAATGTGTAATAACTATAGCAATTCCTAAAATAAAAATTGCCACAATAAAAAATATAGCGCGTGTATTAATTTCAGGCATAACTTTTATCTCCTGTCATTTGAACGTTTTTATCAATTTCGTCATAAATCCTTTCTCTGGAATTGTAATGTTTTCCAATAATATCTGCCTTAAAGTTGCGTATCCAGTAAGGATATTCTGGAAATGCGCGATATACATAAATATCGTGGTCAGTTCTTGGACACCTATCATTATTACACAGACTTAAATCGTTTCGATGTCGTTTTTCTGGTATCCATATATAGTCTGTATGATTTCGCAGTCTAACGTGAATATCTGCTAATCTTTGAGTATCGTATAATGCATCACAATCTAACTTTCTAATTTGTGACGCAAACCGGTTAATAAATTTTGTAGCCTTAATTCCTGTTCCCATTGAATTAATAGTGTTTTGAAACTCTGTAAACCCAACAATTACATCTCCCGGTTCATTTTCATGTAAATACGTAATAATATTCTGGGCAGAATCTATTTTGTCAGAAAAATCTGTATAATAATTGGTATAAACTTGTTTACCGACAGATTTTGCTAACAATAGATAACCAGTCATTGAACAAGTCTTACCTCCACCTCTTATACAATTTCTACGCTCATTTTGAATAATTCCAACAAAAGCATGAATCATTTTAATCCCCTATTAAGATTAGTCCCTCTTAATTCGTTTAATTCGACGGTTGTATTTAATCCTTTTAGGGCTTCTGCTGATGTATCAAAGCCGTGGGAATCGACAGACTGCGATAAATCCAATACATTTCGGGCCAACGAGTCCCATAATTCTATACGCGTGTTATATTCTTGTTCCAAATATGCATTTATAGCCTGTCCTCTAGCAATTCCCATTTCCTGCCGGGAATTAATATTACCTTTTCGGGCTTTATCGGATGAATGGAGAACTTTATTGATAGCATTAATCAAATCTGTAAGTTTATTAATGCCTTTTTCCCCAGATTCAGAACTCTCATTATCCTCATTATAATCAGTTCCAACATCAGCATCGTGCATAAGTGGGTCGATTTTTTCCATAGATGAAAATTCTTCTTCATTTTCTGACAATTTTAATTTTTTAGTGGTCATATTTACCTCTTGCATAATCTATTACAAAATCTAATTCTTCTTTATTAGTTCTATTATCATAATACCAAAACTTCAAGCACAAGTTTTTAAAATAATCTGGAATTGCGTTAAAATCTATCAACCAACGTTCACTTTTTACCGAATGAATTATTAAACCTTTTTCAAATCTGATATTATTTTTAGCGATTTGTTTTATTTCTTTGGGCACTCCTTCTATTGCTAGAATATCAGAAATAAAAGGTTTTGACATTGAAGGTTTTGATATTGAAGATTTCTTTTTTGTTGCCATAATCAAACCTCAAAATGTAGGCATATGCCCACCTAATACTACAAACCAGATATACAACCCAACAAGAACAATCAATGCGGCAATAATATACTTCTTATCAATCTTCATTGCATGTTCTGTCAACGTTTCCTGAGCGATATTCTGTTTAACCATTCTAAATACAAATTCTGGGTTTACAGGAATTTCGCGCATCTGTTTAATTTCAACATTTTGCCCATAAATAATTGGAGAACCTACCTTAACTTCTTTAATAGATACCTCTTTTGTAATCAGGCCATTCATATATTTCTTCATTTCAAGAATCTTTGTTGAATCAATGAGCGGAATACAATTATCAATATCCGCATAACACTCGAAGGCTTTACCATCACGGAAACAATTATTTTTTAAGGCTATCCAGCATTTCCGCATATCTTCCGATATAAGGAAATCAGAACTGTTTTTATCATTTTCTTCTATTATTTTCCGAGTGAAAGTTTTTAAAATTTCCATATCCTTAACAATTTTAATCCTATAATAAGGAGTGTTAAAAATCCAATATATTAATTCAGAACCCAATTTATTCACTTCCATATTTTTCTTTTAACTGTTTATTTAACTCTTCAATGCTATGAGCAATAATAATAAACGGTGCTTCTGTAGATTTATGGTTATTTTCATAAATCTTTACAAAAATATATGGGGTTTTTCCTTTTTTCGCCATTTTACACGTCCATCATTAGCCATCCACATGCAAATACTATAATATAAATCATATATACTGTGAAATCCTGCGTAACAACTCCTTCTCCAATTCCGACAAGAGCAATAAAGCCCGCTAACATTCCTAGCAATTTATTTTTAGATTCCGCTGCACTTTTTAGAAGTATTAACGCAACTATTAACCAGATATACTGATAAATAAATTGTGCCAATAACTGAACATAATCTATGGAAGCGAGTTGCGTTGATGTTTTATTATATCCGCTATCTGAATTTGTATAAACTTCTAAATAG
Source organism: Methanoregulaceae archaeon (assembly GCA_019695435.1). Taxonomy (GTDB): domain Archaea; phylum Halobacteriota; class Methanomicrobia; order Methanomicrobiales; family Methanospirillaceae; genus Methanoregula. Next base: position 8,026 of record JACTVF010000070.1, read on the forward strand.
TGTGTAGATGAAGGTTTAAGGTTTGACGCGATATATTCATTAGATGTGTAAACCTGATTTGATGCTACAATATTACCATCTAATGAAATATTCGTAACAGATACACCTGTATCCCATTTCCAATCGATAAATGTAGACCCAGTGCTATATGGAGTAACATTTAAAGCATCAACATGAGGAAATAAGCAAAACGAAATTGCATAAATTATAGCAATTGCCATTAAAATTTCTAAAAATCCTCTTACTATTCCTGCAATGGTTCCTTTAAAAAGGAAATTTGTATTATGATTATTTTGCATTAACATAAACATTGTTTACACGCTCCATTAAAATGGTAAGAATCCCCTACCAATAATTAGCAGGCAGCCTAAAAGAGCTAGCTCTTCAAATTGCACAAAGATTACCTGAATCGATGCTGGTAAGATATTTGTAGATAATGAAAATGATAAAAGTCCATACCACGAATTAATAAAATTTGTGCCTGATGTAGTAGTAGAACCAATATCTACACTTTGTGATGCGGATGCAAGCCCCGGGACTACAACCCCATTAGTCTGACTTATTGCCGCCGCATACATGGCTAACATTCCCGATGCAATAAGAATATAAATGGCTAACCACATTGCTATAACAAGTGCATTATTTTGTATTGCTCCCATCGCCATTTTAAATCATCCCCATAATTCTTCCTGCTAAAATTAGTGAAAGAACCACAATTACAATTGAAAAAACCATAGGCGGCATAAACAAAAGTAAAGAACACGTCAATAATCCTATTAATCCCGCTGCAATTCCTTCATACATTCCTGATTTAAATCCATAAACAGCACATACAAAGATGAAAATGGTTGATAAAATTATCATTAAATTTGAAAGATTAGATACTCCTGTTAAATTCGATGTCCAGTAAATTAAATTCTGGACATCGCTTTGATTCTCGCCAACATAATACATTATTTTTTACCTCCATTACTTTTTATGAACCATATTAACGCTAAAGGAATAATGTATAAAGGCCATACTGACCATGCAATTAATCCCGTCAGCGCCACTATAGTATCTGCAATTATTGCACCTGTAATAAATCCGTTTACTCCTGACTTTGTGCCCTTCGAAGTAATAACACCAATAATAATCATAACAATTGTTGCAAGTATGATATTTTGATATATTGGGTTAACGACTCCTACACAAGCCTCGCCGTTTAAAAACGGAGACCATAGCGTTTCATTATTAAGGTCTATTGTTTGCCGACATACAGATTGATTTATTACAGCGCCTTTTGCTCCCTGAATTAATGTTTGTATAGGAGTAGCAGTTATTGCGATAGTGGGTTGTGTTGTAGCATAAACTAATGGATATAAAGTAATATATGTATTATATAAACTCCCTGAAGGTTGTTGACTATTCGCACTAACAGTATTATAGCCCGATTTTGTTGCCACTACAGTATATACAGGAGACCCAGAATTACTTACATTTAAAAATAATTGCCCTGCCGTATTTGTATATCCTGACTGTATTTGGGATAGTGCGCTCCATATTCCAATACTAGCGTTATAAATTGGGAATTGTGTTGAACCGTCAGTTAACGTGAT
>JACTVF010000071.1 GCA_019695435.1 Methanoregulaceae archaeon
GTACCGCAGACCCGGCAGCCCATCGCAACAAGCGCCGAAGTTCCGATGTAGACAGCATCAGCGCCGAGGCAGATAATCTTCACAATATCAGCACTCTCCCGTATCCCGCCGCTCGCAATGATCGAGACCTCGTTTCGAACGCCTTGCTTGCGGAGCTTTGCGTCGACACTGGCGACCGCAGCCTCGACCGGGATACCCACATGGTCGCGGAAGACGCGGGGCGCTGCGCCCGTGCCGCCACGGAACCCGTCGATAACCACGGCATCAGCGCCCGAGCGTGCGATCCCGGCTGCAATCGCGGCCGAGTTGTGCACTGCTGCGATCTTCACAAAGACCGGTTTCTTCCATTCGGTTGCTTCCTTGAGGCTGTGCACGAGCTGTTTCAAGTCCTCGATACTGTAGATATCGTGGTGCGGCGCAGGGCTGATTGCGTCGCTTCCCTCGGGGATCATCCGCGTGCAGGCCACGTCCGCACAGACCTTTTCACCCTGCAGGTGGCCGCCGATGCCCGGTTTTGCGCCCTGGCCGATCTTGATCTCGATTGCTGCACCGCGTTCGAGATAGTTGATGTCGACCCCGAACCGGCCCGATGCGACCTGCACGATGATGTGGCTCTGGTACGGGTAGAGTGACTCATGGAGCCCTCCTTCACCGGTACCCATAAACGTTCCCATTTTTGTCACGGCTTTTGCAAGAGCGGTCTGGGCATTCAGGCTGATCGCCCCGTAACTCATGTGGCCGATCATGATCGGTGTCTCGAGTTTGAGGTTCGGGGCAAGTTTTGTCACGAGCTCCGTGTCGCCGTTGGGGTGCTCCTTTATGGAAAGTGCTGCGGGTTTTTTCCCGATATAGGTCCGCAGCTCCATGGGCTCGCGGAGCGGGTCGATCGAGGGGTTGGTCACCTGGCAGGCGTCAAGGACGAGCCGGTCGAAGATCATTGGGTAGGGAAGAACGTTTCCCATCCCGGCGAGGATGATCTTTCCGGTCTTTGCCTGGTTAAAGACCGCTTCACGAATCTCGCGGGTCCAGACCGGGTGGCTGCGGTAGTCCGTAGGCTTCTCGTAGATGCTGATCGCGTCGCGCGGGCAGAAGGCAAGACAGCGGTGGCAGGCCACACAGTTACGGGAGTTGACAAGAATTTTGTTGTCCTCTTTCCGGAACACGCCGTACGAGCAGTTCTCGACACAGCGGCCGCAGGTCATGCAGCGCTCGGTGTCGAGCTCCACCTTGAACCGGAGCGGGATGCTGCCGATGCTCATGCGATGACCCTCCCGATCACGGGTTCGCCGGCCTTTGGCATGCAGACACCTTCGATCTCCGGCTCGATATGCCGTATCGCTGCCTCTTCGCTGGAGATGTAGAGCCGGTCCCCGTGTTCCCCGGTGACCAGCGGGCGCAGTTTGATCCGGTCGGTGAATCCCACCAGAGTATCGGCGGTTGCGACACAGATGGCAAACGGACCGTTCATGAGCGCCGGGCCGTACGTGAGCCGGAGTGCATGGTTGAGTTCCCGCTCTTTTTCCGGCATTGCGTCGATCTCGTCCCAGAATGGCGGGGCAAGGGCACGCACCGCCATTTTTTCTGAAAGGCCGTGCTTTCGCACCAGCAGATCGAACAGGTACGCGACTACTTCCGTATCAGTATACATCGTGCAGTCGTACCCATAACTCTCGATGTAGCGCCGGTTGGTGCCGTAGGAGGTGATCTCCCCGTTGTGGACGACGCTCCAGTCAAGGAGATTAAAGGGGTGTGCGCCCCCCCACCATCCGGGCGTGTTTGTAGGGTACCGGTTATGGGCGAGCCAGAGGTATCCCTTGTAGTTCTGTATCCGGTACAGATCGGCGACCTGCTCGGGCCATCCCGAAGCCTTGAAGACGCCCATATTTTTTCCCGATGAAAAGATAAGGCTGCCCTTGTGTGCGGAATTTACGTTCATGACCAGCCGCGTGACAATATCATCTGCGGTGGTACGGGGCTCCTGTGCACGGGTAATATCAGGCTTGAAAAAAAAACGCCACGGGGTATGGACTTTTTTAATCCCGGCTTCATAAAGGGGGATCGGTTCGTCGTGAACGATCCGCCCCCAGGCTTCGAGTTCTCTCACAAACACCGGTTTATTCTCCCGGACATTGTCAAAGAATACATGCAGGGCATAGGCATCCGCGAACTCCGGGTAGATCCCATAGGCTGCATACCCGGCGCCTTCACCGCTGCCCCTCTCGTCCATTGATGCGAGTGACTCCCGTATCCTGCTGCCGTCCATGTACTGACGACGTTTGTCAATGACCCCTATAATTCCGCACATAGTATCACAATCGGCGTGTTCTATAATAGTGAACTTTTCCCTGAATTGAATGTAATCATTCTCTCAAGGCTGAACGTGTCCTATTCTTCCAAGAGAGTTAGTTAAGAAAATATAAATATAATTGGTTGGAAACTTAGTTCCATTATGTCAGCGGACGTATCCAAGTTGCTCAAGAAAATCGAGGCTGATAGCGTAAAATTTATCCGGCTCCAGTTCACCGATGTACCGGGCATGCCCAAGAACGCGGCAATCCCGGTTGTTCAGGCCGAGAAGGCCCTGACCGAAGGTACCTGGTTCGATGGGTCCTCTATTGAAGGCTTCACCCGGATTGAGGAGTCGGATATGCTTCTCAAGGCTGACCCGGCATCGTATACGATCCTTCCCTGGCGGCCTCAGGAAGGCAAGGTCGCCCGGTTCATGTGTGATGTGTATACGTACGGGAACAAGCCCTTTGAAGGTGATCCACGGTTCGTATTAAAGAAGGTCATGGCCGATGCGGCCAAGATGGGATTGACCTTCAACACCGGTCCCGAACTTGAGTTCTTCCTCTTCAACCTCGTCGACGGCAAGCCGACTACGCAGTTCATCGACCAGGGCTGTTATTTTGATCTGGCCCCTCAGGACAAGGCAGAAGACGTGCGCCGCGACATCGTGCTCGCGCTTAACAATATGGGCTTTGAGATCGAGATGTCCCACCATGAGGTTGCCGCAAGCCAGCACGAGATCGATTTCAAGTACGCGGATGCGGTTACGACCGCAGACCGGGTCATGACGTTCAAGTTTGCGACCAAGGCCATTGCGCTCAAGTACGGCCTGCACGCTTCGTTCATGGCAAAGCCGATCGCCGGCATCAACGGGAGCGGTATGCACACTCACGGGTCGCTTGCAAAGAACGGCAAGAATGCGTTCTACGATGCAAATGCGCCCGACGGCATTTCCGATACCGCGCTCTACTACATCGGCGGTCTTTTAAAGCACGCAAAGGCGATCACCCGGGTCGCAAACCCGACGATTAACTCGTATAAGCGTCTCGTCCCCGGCTACGAGGCTCCCTGCTACATTTCGTGGAGCACCACGAACCGGTCCGCCCTGATCCGGGTACCGGCCGCCCGCGGTAACAGCACCCGCGCCGAGTTCCGCAGCCCTGACCCGATGTGCAACCCGTATCTGACGTTTGCCTGCATGCTCGCCGCCGGTCTCGATGGTGTGAAGAACAAGATTATGCCGCCGGACTCAACCAACACCAACATCTATCATCTGAGTGCAAAAGAGCGCAAGAAGATGAAGATCGATATGCTACCGGGCAGCCTTGCCGAATCTCACCAGTACCTGATGAAAGATCAGGTGCTCTGCGATGCACTCGGCCCGCACATTCTCGAAACCTTAACAAATATTACCATAGCGGAGACCGACGCGTTCCGTCTCGCGGTTCACCCGTGGGAACTGGAGCGGTACCTCGCTACCTATTAATCTTAAAAATTTTTTCCCGCATGCCGGGACAGGCTGGACTTTTTATCCGGTAACTGCCCATCAACCACTCGGATGTGTGAAAAAGATCAGGGGATCGCAGGCATTGTATCCATCATCTGCTGTACGGGTGTACAGCACCATCATTCGGAGTATATAAGTCCGCGGCTCAATAAAAACCCTGCCGATCTTTTCCGGATCCCACGTGGTTCAATCACTATTTACAGGAGATGGATATGGCTCTGGATACCGGTGTTACAACCTGGCTCATGGTCTCGGCGCTTCTGGTTATGCTGATGACCCCGGGCGTGGGTTTTTTTTATGGCGGACTTGTCAGAAAGAAGAATTTTATTTCGATGATCGCCCTCTCGTTTGTGGTGCTCGCGCTCACCAGCATTCAGTGGATCCTGGTCGGGTACTCTCTGGCATTTGGCCCTGACGTGGGTGGGTTTATCGGAAACCTGAGTTACCTGGGTCTGAACGGCGTAAATGCAAATGCCACGACAACGGCATATCCCCCGCTTATTTACATGGCCTTTCAGCTCTTCTTTGCGTCAGTCACAATCGCAATTGTGACGTCTGCTGTCGCAGAGAGGGTCAAACTGACCTCGTTTATCGTGTTCGTGCTCGTGTGGCTGACGGTCGTGTACTGCCCACTCGCACACTGGGCATGGGGCGGTGGCTGGGCGCAGCAGATGGGCCTGATCGATTTTGCCGGCGGGACGGTTGTTGAGATCTGCTCGGGATTTGCTGCCCTTGCGCTGGCTCTCGTGATCGGGAAACGGGCTGGTTTTGGTGAATATTCGCTTGAGCCCCACAACATCCCGATCGCGCTCCTTGGTGCGGCTCTCCTTTGGTTTGGGTGGTTCGGGTTTAATGCCGGCAGTGCCCTTGCGGTGAATGCGAGTGCAGTTACTGCGTTTGTGAACACAAACACCGCGGCGGCTGCCGGTGCGCTTGCGTGGATGTTTGCGAGCTGGTACCACGGCAAGCCCAGTTCTCTGGGGATGGTCAGCGGTGCGATCGCCGGGATGGTGGCGATCACGCCGGCTGCCGGCTTTGTCAGCCCGATGGTGGCCATCCTTATCGGTGCGGTTGCCGGGGTACTCTGCTTTGCCATGATGCTTTTACGGATCCGCAGGCGGCTCGACGAGACTCTGGACGCGTGGGCGATCCATGGCATGGGCGGCCTCTGGGGGACGCTTGCAACAGGCCTGTTCGCGGCAGCCGCAGTTGCCGGGTTCTCCGGCCTTTTTGAAGGAAATGTCCACCAGTTCCTGGTAAATGCACTGGGCGCATTCGCGACTGTGGTCTATGCATTTGTCATGACCTACGTGATTGCGACCATTATCGATCGCTTCATGGGCCTGCGGGTCACTGCCGATGAGGAGTACGTAGGGCTCGATATTTGTCAGTACGGTGAGCGGGCATAGATGATCTCGCATACCATCACTTTTTTTCATTTTTTGACCGGAATTGTTTGATCGCCACCCCTGCGGAATCTTTTCGTATTCTATGTAACATCCCGATGCCCATGTGCGCTTTTTCCGTCTGGTAATTGGTGAGATATACAATTTCTGACCCCCCCACTGAAAAATGACAAAATAACAATCTTTATAAATGTAGGAATAGAACTTCCTTCCTATAATTCCAGTGAACCATGGATTCAATCCAGGATCTGAATGCGGATGATGCAAGAATGCCAGTTTACAAACGAGGAACCGGACTTTCTATCCGGAATCGCTCACTGGCCTTTGTGCTCATTACGGTTCCGGGGAGTTGATCCAGTGCCTGCCTATATAACAAACGTATTATCCGGGTCACGGCATAAAATCAAATTTGATTACAACAGGTGAATTGAATGGTTATGGATTCTGGTGCTATTGCATGGGTTCTCGCCTCAACGGCCCTCGTCATGATCATGACGCCGGGAGTCGGGTTCTTCTATGGTGGTCTTGTACGGAAGAAAAATTTCATCGATATGATCACGCTGTCATTCGTGGCCTTTGCGCTCGTGAGCATCCAGTGGGTGCTGATAGGGTATTCGCTGGCATTCGGCCCGGATGTCGGCGGGTTTATCGGCAACCTGAGCAATCTGGGTTTAAACGGCGTGAGTATGAATGCCCCCGGCCCGTACAGCACCCTTATTCCGGGGATGCTGTACATGGTATTCCAGCTCGTGTTTGCAACCGTCACGATGGCAATCGTCACATCCGGTTTTGCCGAGCGTATCAAGTTCAGTGCATACCTGGTCTTTGCCCTGCTCTGGACCACGATCGTCTACGATCCGCTCGCCCACTGGGTGTGGGGCGGCGGCTGGACGTCCCAGTTTGGCTCGATCGATTTTGCAGGCGGAACGGTCGTGCACATCAGTTCCGGGTTTGCGGCCCTTGCTCTGGCGATCGTGATCGGAAAACGTGTCGGGTACGGCAAGTATGCGATGGAACCGGCCAACATCCCGTGGTCGATCCTTGGTGCGGTCCTCCTCTGGTTCGGGTGGTTCGGGTTCAACGCAGGAAGTGCTGTTGCAGCCAACGGCCTTGCGGTCAACGCCTTTGTTACGACGAACACTGCAACAGCTGTCGCAGCAATGGCATGGCTCCTTGTTTCGTGGGCACACGGTGGTAAGCCAAGTTCGCTTGGGTTTATCAGCGGTGCAGTGGCGGGACTTGTTGCCATCACGCCGGCTGCCGGGTACGTCACCCCGATAGCGTCGATAGCGATCGGTGCAGTCGCCGGTGTCATGTGCTACGGTATCATGCTCTGGAGGCAGGGCAGGGGTATCGATGAAAGCCTCGATGCATGGGCAGTCCACGGGATGGGCGGCCTGTGGGGTGCGCTTGCCACCGGTATCTTTGCATCCGCAGCCGTGAACGGCGCCTCGGGTCTGATCGAGGGCAACGTCCACCAGTTCATTGCCCAGGTTGTCGGGGCAGGATCGGCAGTCATCTACGCGTTCGTGGTCACGTATATACTGGCCATCATCGTTGACAAAACCATTGGGCTGCGCGTGACCGAGGAAGAGGAATATGTAGGGCTCGATATCTCCCAGCACGGGGAACGGGCTTCAGGATAATTAAGGTGATTACCATGAAAATGATAATTGCAGTCATCAAACCTGAACGATTCGAGTTCGTAAAAAAAGCGCTTGAAGACAAAGGGTATGTCGGCATGACGATTTCCGAGGTCAAAGGCCGGGGTGCACAGAAGGGAATTTCCCTTGAGTATCGCGGCGGCAAGATGATCGTCGACCTCCTGCCCAAAGTTAAACTCGAGATCGTTATCCACGACAAGGATGTCGAAGATCTGATCGTGACCCTGACCGGGGCCGCACGGACCGGAAAGATCGGGGATGGAAAGATCTTCATCCTCCCGGTCGAGAAATCCATACGGATCAGGACCGGTGATGTGGAGTCATAATAGCAGCAACCGCAGATTTACCGTCCAACAGATGCAGCAATCTCAATTCAGGATAGCGGGATCCACCTTCCCCCGCTCCTGTTTAAAGAAACGTTTCAACCAGATACACCGTTCTTCCGGCTAAAAATTAAGGGCGGAATTTTTTTTATTCTGCATCCAGAAGTGCACGCAGTTTCTTTTCGATGTGTGGCGAGATATGAAAATGACCGGGCAGGGTAAATGCTCCCGTGTCGTATTTTAACGCTTCCTCCATATCTTCGTCAGATATCCCATACCTCTGGTGATCGACGATCTCATGGAAAAAAATCTTTCCGCCACCGGGAATAATTCTGCACAGGCAGAATCCTTCTGTCACTCTGGCCCGGATATAAAAGAACGCTGAACCGATCATCGATTGACGGTAGTACTGGATCTGTTCAAGGATCGCCTCGTATTCCGGTTCGGATCCATCCGGCATAGCGTATCGTGGCAGCGGATCCCTTTCGGCATTCATGTCTTCTTTTGTCATTGATTTTTACCCCCTCCCAAAATGTACCTCCCCGGTTTTGGCGAAACCGGGTGATATGGTGGAAATATATTTCTTTCGTATATATACTTACTCCAACCCGCAGCTGCCGGGGCCAGCCGGATTGTCCCATGCAGATTGTTATTTACCCTGCCGGCTAAAAATGTAAGTAAGCAATCATGATCCCATGGCTGAATTCCAATTTTAAAAATTTTAAACCCACGGCAGCCATAGCACTCAACGCCACGCGGCATATGAACACAATCGAGCGTAAAAAATTGTTCTCTCCAGATATCGAGCCTATGCGGACCGCCGAAGGACGCTGGTTCGAGGCGATCGTGTACGAAATGTTCCTGGAGATCTCCCAGAAATCCGATTGTATCAGGTACATCGCCCGCAAAGGGGCTGATGCACCCCGCGCCGGTGCACAGGCATGCTTGGGACAAAACGGGATCTTTTATTCAAAGTACGGGGACATCACGTTCCGGGGAAACGGGCAGGACCTTGCGGAATTTGACCTGATCCTTGTGGATGCACAGGATCATATCGCATTCGGCGAAGTGGTGACCTCCCCGGCAGATTTAAAAGAATTTGAGGTAGAGATTGCGTTCAAGAAACGGCTGCTCGGGTACCTTTACGGCCAGGCGCATGTCTCATTCCTCCTTATCTCCTCCTTTGATATCTCCAACTACTCTGTTGTAAAGAGGCTTGCAAAGGATCCGGACAATGCCATCATTCACACCAGTTCCTGCGAGCAGATCAAGGCGCTTGTCAAGCACTACCGGCCCCGGATCCTGTACACAAAACCCACCAACCACCCCAAACTGATCCGTGCTACCGATATCCCGCTCAAACACCCGCTCGACTACCGGAAATATCATGACGAATTCAGGAACCGGATCTTCTCCGATATCACGCACGGCCGGGGCAGAAACACCATGGCGCCCTCAATCGATACGGAGGCGCTCGTAAAAAAGATCCTTTTCGGTGCGCTCTACCCGCATGCGATTAAGGCGGTCTGCGACCAGTACGGCCTCGTGGTCAAGGGCAAACGCATTGAGTACGGAGAATTTTTCCAGTACTTCACAAAAGCGATCATCGCCACCGATCTCCCCGGCTTTGAGTTGATCATCTACCTTCGGTCCCGGCAGAAAAAGGAGTACCTCAAGATGGTGCAGACAAAGGACGGCCACTTCCGGTTCGAGCGGCCGACGCCGTCCCGGGTGGGGTTCTTTTTGTGGATCGAGTCCCTCCAGCCCTCGCTCGGGACTAAAATTTCTCTTGAGATCCTCAAAACGTTTACCGTCAGGGATCCGGCAAAAAAATAAGGGAACGACCGGGACAAGGCCCCGGGGATTTTTCCCGGCCCTGCCGTTTTTGGCTGTGTACGCTTTGTGTTTTTATGATCATTCTAACAATGCGGCCATCGCCTCATCGTACCGGGCTTCCATGACATACGGGATCCCGGAGACGGCGGATGCGTCCTCGGTGAGTGCCATCAGGTCATCACGCGACATGGTCGAGAGCCGAAAGTTGCGGCTGCCCGCCATGATCTGCTGGAGGCCGGTCCTGAATTTCTGCGCATAGGTATATATGCCCACGGCGCCCATCGGGATCTCCTTTATCCGCGAGCCGTATTTTTCCTTGAGCTCTTCGTAGCAGACAAATATCTCCTCAACCGTGCTGCCGTATTTCATGACGGACTTGGGCAGATCGCCGGCCTGCAGCCATTTCTCAATGTTCTTGCCCACCATTCCTGGGATCATAAGACCCCTGCCCATGCAGACCGCCTTGAAGTAGGGGCTGCCCATCGCAAGCGCTTTGAAGACGCCGGGTTCGTCCGAGAACCCGC
>JACTVF010000072.1 GCA_019695435.1 Methanoregulaceae archaeon
AGGATCACTGTCCCTGCGAGGCCCACAAGGATGAGGATTACAAGCGCAATAATACAGGAATCCCGGACGATCTGTATTTTTACCGGCTTTTCGACGTTCGCTGTCAGGGAGATATAGGTCAGCGTTGCTCCGAGCGGATTGACGATAATAATAATGGAAGAAAGGCACAGCAGGGAGAAACTGAGCAGATCGCCGGCCATGAAGAAGAGACGGTTCTTATGGATAATAGAGGTTATGGTTAAAAAAGAACTTAGTATTCGTATAACACGGATTCATCGATCCGGGTGTATGTAAATACTTCGGTGGGTTTGAAATGAATGCCGATCTCGCGGGCGGCACTCTCGGGAGAATCGGATGCGTGGATCACGTTCCTGCCAATATCAATCCCGAAATCGCCCCGGATAGTGCCGGGTGCCGCTTCCTGCGGGTTCGTAGCCCCGATCACCTTGCGGACGATCGCAACCACATTCCTGCCTTCCCACACCATCAGGAAGCACGGGCCTCCCATGATGTAAGTTTTCAGGGACGGGAAGAACGGCTTTGAGAGGTGCTCCCGGTACTGCTCGGTAACCCGGGCTTCGGGCAGCTTCTCGAAACGGGCTGCCACGAGTTTGAGGCCTTTCGCCTCAAGCCGGGAGACAATCCCCCCGACCAGACCTCGCTGGACACCATCCGGCTTGACCATCACAAAGGTGCGATCCATAGGAGAGATCACTCCTTGTTTGCACCCTTCTGTCCTGCAGCCGTCCACTCAACCCGGCGGGGAACCCTGCCTAACTTGTGGTTGTTTTGGCACTTGGTGCTGCAGAAATAAAAGATCGTACCGTCTTTTTTGATAAACATCTTACCGGTGCCCGGCTCAAGCTGTGCACCGCAGAAACTGCAGATATGATGTTCGACCATGCTCTTTACCGCCTCGACAGTTTCTTTGCCTCGCGTTCGGTCTCAAGGAGCATGATAACATCTCCTTCCCGGATTGGACCGACCGTATTGCGGGTAATTATGCGCCCCTTGTTGTTGCCATCAAGTATCCGGCATTTGACCTGCATCGCTTCCCCGTGCATACCGGTGGAACCGACGACCTCGATGACTTCAGCGGGCGTTGCGTCGTCTGCCATGATTGCACCTTATGCCTTTAAGGCAACCAACTGCTTGGCGAGATCCTCGATCACTTCTTTTGCTTTGCCGGGTTTGACGATCGCTGCGGCGGCAGAACCGACGTCAAGGCCGCTGGCGGCACCGATGTCGTTTTGTTTGTTGATGAAGATATAGGGGATCTTCTTCTCATCGCACAGTGGAGCCAGGTGCATGACAATCTCTGCGGGTTCGACATCAGCGCCGATTAAAACAAGCAGCGCAGCGCTGCGTTCGATGGCTTTTGTTGCCTCGTTTGAACCCTTCTTGATCTTTCCGGTGTCTCTTGCTACTTCAAGGGCTTCAAGCGCCTTGTTCTGGAGCTCCTCAGGAGCCTCGGTTTTTACGTATCCTTTTGCCATAACTCACCTCATTCAGGAGCTTGATTGCCCCTTCATTACTCATCAGTCAGCAGTGATGCAGCCATATCATTTCATCAGGAGGAGAAATAAAGGTTTGCGAGTAATGAAGGTAGATCCGGTCCGGCCATTTGTAAAGCCGGGCTGGATGCGCATCACCCGGCAATCCGGTAAATGTCGGTGCCCTGCCCGGTATATACCTGTTCAAGCCCGGTGGAGGGGAGGCTCACATTGTAGGTTTCCCTCTCCACGTCCCCTACATAGAGGAGGGTTGCGTTGTATTTTTTCATGAGTGCCACGGTCTGGTCAGGATTCTCATAGATGGATTTGACACCTGCAGGCCGGGTACTGTACCAGCTTGTGGTATCTCCGCGCCACATATACTCGTGGAACGGCTCACCCAAGATCGCGGGGATGCCGGTGAACGATGAGATCCGGGAATAATAGGTGTAGTCCCCACCAACCGCCTCAACAATGCGCTCATCGCCGGTCAGGTTTCTGAGATAGGCAACACCGCTGGCATCGCCTGAGTGCGAGGAGTCGAGATAGGCCAGCCCGTCAAGCGTCCGGCCTCCGTAATTGAGATCAAGGGGGACAAGGAATGGGACGATAAAGAGGAAGCCAACGATCAATACGGCAAATGCGGCACTTTTCCTTGCCGGCATCACCGGCACGCGTCCCGGCCGGGCAAACCACGCCCCCACCATGGCAAAGGAACTGATCCCGAGGATGATCCATGCGGGCACGTAACACTTGAAGACCGTGTTCATTCGGAAATAAGTGTCGCCCATGTTATCTTTGAGGTAAAACAGCTCTACGAGGATAAGGATTGCAAGTCCGAAGATGGCGAGAAGATCGGGGAAGCTGTGCTCTTTTTTTGCAATGAAATAGATAAGGGGGATGGCAGCGATCGCTGCCGCAATATATCCGGCAAAGACAAATGGAACCGCGACAAGCAGGAAGTACGGCCGCTCCCGGATCTCTTTTACCAGGAGCAGCAGGAATATAGCGATAAACCAGCCGTTTACGAGAAGGAACTGGAAGGGATCGGATGGCGTCCTGACGAGCGCGATTCCTCCGGTACTTGTCTTGAGCATCAGGTAAAACGGGAGATAGATAATGATGGAAAGCGGCGGAATCGCGATAAGCTGACCCCACGATGAGATACCCTGTCCTTTTTTCCAGCCCCGCAGGATGATGAACGCTGCTACGATGACCGTGATCGGAGCGTAGATGAGGACATCCCACGTGTTGATTAGGGGCATGGATCCGAGACTGAGTGCTGCAAGCCCGCAGATCAGCCATCTCCCCCGTGATTCAAGAGACTCCCAGTACTTATACAGGTAGATGAGCAGGAAAATCAATAATACCTGATTGAAGATCGAGATAACATGGGCATGGAGATCCCCCCACGTAAACGAGAAGAGGGGATACTCGTTGATGGTGTTGGTTATCGTACGGGTGCTATTCCAGAGCGCAGAGCTGATACTGCTCCCGGTGATGAGCTGGTAAAAGAGCGAAGGATTGGGAATGAAGAAGAGAAGCAGCGGCAGCCAGCGGAACCGGTCGAGTAAGAGCGTACCGATTGCGTACACGGTCACGGCAGCAACTCCAAGAACGGTCGGCAGGGAGAGGTTAAACGCAATGTTCGAGGGAACCCCGCTCACGATGCCGAGGCAGCCAAAAACCCAGTAGCCCAGATAGTAATACACGTCCATAGTACCCCCGGCAAACCAGGGATCGAGCGGTGGCACAACCGGATTTCTCATAACAGATGCAAGAAACGCATGATCCATAAATTTCTCGGCATATGAGATGGTGGGATTGACAAATCTCACCGTAAGCATCAAAAAGAAGAAGATGAGGAAAATGAGTTCCCAGCGCCATTCTTTTTTCAGCTCATCCCATGCGTAATCGTGGCGATAGATGTGATATGCAAGGAGCAGGGTAAAGGGCACGAGCCCAAACTGCACCGGCAGACGGGCAAGGCCGCAGTACCAGGTGAGGATTGTGAAAATAAGGAGCGATGCGGCAAAAGAAGCCGGGAACGCGTATTGTCTCATGCATTTTTTCAGGGATGGGTAGAGCGCAAGCTGCAAAAAGGTTATTACCAGCAGCCAGCTTGCTACCGATAAAACCTGGAACTCAGGCGTCAGGTTTTTCTCCTCCGTTCAGTTTCGAGGAAATTGCCTCTTTAATAGTCGGGAGCACCCAGTCACCAAGATAGTAGATTGAAACCACTCCGCCGGCAAGTGTGACCAAATTCTTGATCAGATCGTCGATTGTGGCAATCAAGAGCGCTTCAACCCAGGCGATTCCAGCAATCTCGTAAAATGTGGTCGCCATGATAAATTCATAAGGTCCGATTCCACCGGGTGTTATTGGAACTGCTTTTACTAGATTACCTAACACGACCGCAAGAACAATAACTACAAACGGGATCTGTTGCCCAAACATCATCGCTACTGAGCAAGTGACAAGGATATCGATAATCCAGATAACGATGGATGAGATACCGATAGTAAAAAGTGAGCTCAGGGAAAGTGACGCTCTCCTGATCTCATCGAGTACGGTGAGGATCCACCTCACATACTTATTCTTCGTGGTGAATCTTCCGACAAATATCAGGAAGGCAAAGAAAGCAAATCCGGTTGCAAGGATGCAAATGAGGATAATGACGTATATCTTGAGATCCCCCGGGATATTGGGGAGGATGAGAAGGGAGGTCGCTCCAAGCAGGGCAATGGCAATGATATCAAAGACCCGTTCAACTATAATCGAGGATAACCCCTCCGAGATTGTTATCTTGTATTCGTGATTCAGGATGGGGATTCTGACAAAATCTCCCAGCCGTGCTGGGACAACGAAATTGTATGTTTGGCTTACAAAGACGCATGCCATCGAGAAGGCGATGCCGACCCGGTAATTAAGGCCGATGAGGATCCGGTTATACCTCCATCCACGTAACCACCAGGCACAGAGACAGATTATCACGGAGATTCCAAGAAAGATTGGAACAATGTGCTGGAGAGCGGTGAGAAGATCCGCCCGGACCCGGTAAAGCATATATGCCATAATCCCGACGGCGATCAGGGTCGGAATCAGGATTGCACTAATCTTTCGATACATGGATCTGCCACCAGAGACGCAGGATGGATGATCCCATCCCGAACACATCCTTTATCCGGACGGTTGTTCCTTTTCCTGCGCGCCAGTAGACGGGAAACTCCTCTACGGTATACCCAAGTCTCTGTGCCCTGACCAGAAGTTCGGTGTCCCAGAACCAGTGATTTGATCGGATAGAGGGGAGCACAGAGATGATTCGTGCCCTGTTGAAGGCTTTAAATCCACACTGGTGATCGAATAGCCGGCTGCCAAGGATGCGCCGTACAAGGAAGTTATACGACCGGCTTGCAATTTCACGTCCTTCAGTACGCTGGGTGTCGCTTCCCGGAAGGAGCCGGGATCCGGTCGAAATATCAGCACCCTTTCGTATTGAGTCGACAAGCTCAGGAAGGTGTTTCATATCGGTCGCCAGATCGACATCGTAATAACAGACAATGGTGCCCTGTGCTTTTCTGATCGCCCGGTTGAGCGCCGTTCCCCGTCCCTGACGTATATCACAATGCAGCAGTTTCACGTTCGATGATTTTGTTTCATATTCCCGTACAAACTCTGCACTTCCATCGGAACTCCCATCTTCGGCCACTATCAGTTCAAAATTTTCCGTGATCCTGGAGAGCTCTTTTAGAGATTCCGGAATTGCACGTTCAAGCGCCGGCCGGTCATTGAAAACCGGGATAATTGCCGTGACTTCAGGTGCGGCCATCAATGTTTCTTCTCCCGAATGCAGCCGGCAATCCGGCAGCCCGCCCTGATCGACCCTTCCATACTTCGCTCGGGATAGTTCTCCTCAGAAAACATCCCGGCGATATAGATGCCGTGTTTTTCGTATGCAGGTATAAGTGAGCGGTAACCGGTTGTGTAGACCGGTCCGGCCCAGGGGTCGACTGTCATCCGGCTCCAATGAATCTCCTTCTCCTGAAGGCCAAACCGTGAACAGAAATCCTCCCGCATTTTCTGGTCAAGCCGTGCGGGAACGGTACCGCTGAAATACGACGCAAGGTAAACGATGTGCTCCCCATAGCGTTCCTGCGGGACGAAATTAGTATGCGCAACAACCGCCCCGTACGGTGCTTCATCTTTCATGTTAATCCAGTATATCCCCTTGCTGGCATCGCGTTCGATCCCCAGAGTCATGCAGGCAGCGCCCTGGTAAGGAATGTCGGGCATCGTAAGTCCCGAGATACACCCGAGTTCCTGTGGCGGGAGGGTAGACATGACCGCATCCACGCTCTCCCCGTTGATCAACCAGTGACCATCATTTCTTGAGAGCGTAGTAACCGGGGTTTGCAGGTTGATTTTCCCCCCTTTAATCAGGATCGATTTTTCAAGCCTGTCAATAATTTGGTGAAATCCGCCGTTTAGGTATCCAAGGTTTTCACCCGAAACACTCCTGTTTGACCGGATGGCGATGCGGCTGATCAGCCAGGCAGCGGATACCTTGCTCCGGTTCTTCCCGAACTTACTTTTAAGCAGGGGTTCAAAGAACGAGGAATATATATGGGGGCCAAGATGTTCAAGGATATAGGTCTCAGCCGGAATGTCATCGAGGGAATATGGATCTATTTTTTTTGCTTGCAGGGTGAGCCACGTAAGTTTTGCCTTGTCAAGAAGCGAAAGTTCCGGCCAGCGCAGGATCTGGAGGGGGGTTGTGAGCGGGTAGATTGTACCCTTGGAAAAATAACCGGTGCTCCCTTCATGCCATTCAAGTTGGTCCCACAACCCGAGTTCGCGGATAAGGGAAAAAAGCTGCTTATCATCAGAGAAACAATGATGATAATACCGCTCGATCCAGTAATCATCGATATGGTACGATGAGAGGCACCCCCCCAGAAACGGCATCCTCTCGAACAGTGCAATTTCATGCTCCCCGGCCAATGCATGGGCGGCAACAAGCCCGCACACCCCTCCCCCGAGTATTCCGATTTTCATGGTATGTTACCGGTATTATTTGTTCGGGATCAAATGAAAAAGGCTCCGTAGCCTCTCTGGAAAAACGCGACCAAACATGACGAGAGTTCGTAAGAAAGTTTTTGTATTGTTGAATTTAAAGTTCTTAAAACAAAGGACTTAAAAGAATTAAAAGAAAATACTTATCCGTTAGCCCATTGGATGGTGTAACCAGATGCGGGTATTTTTCATTGGTTTTGGTCAGGCGGGCGGCAAAATTGTCGACATGTTCATCGAACAGGACAAAAAGCTCGGGACCAACAGTTTCCGCGGCATTGCCGTTAATACCGCACGGACTGATCTGATGGGCCTCAAAAATATTGAGATGAAAGATCGCATTCTTATCGGTCAGACGCTGGTAAAGGGCCATGGTGTAGGTACCGACAATGTGACCGGGGCACGGGTTACAGCAGATGAGATTGACAGCATTATCAATGCTGTCGATACCCGCGGAACACACGATGTTGATGCGTTTGTGATAGTTGCCGGACTTGGGGGAGGTACTGGCTCTGGGGGCTCCCCGGTGCTTGCACGTCACCTGAAAAGGATCTACCGGGAGCCGGTGTATGCATTGGGCATTATTCCGGCTCCGGAGGAAGGGCGGCTTTATTCTTACAATGCAGCCCGCAGTCTTACGACATTGGTAAACGAAGCTGACAATACTTTTATCTTTGATAATAGTGCGTGGAAGAACGAGGGAGAAAGTGTTAAAAGTGCATTCCAGCGACTCAATAACGAAGTAGTACGAAGGTTTGCCATCCTCTTCCGCGCAGGTGAAGTGGGCCGGATGGGTGTTGGTGAGATGGTGGTGGACTCAAGTGAGATCATCAACACTCTTCGTGGGGGTGGCATCACTTCTGTTGGTTATGCCGTCAGCGAAGTGCTCAGTACACGTACCAAGCAGCAAAGAGGAATCTTGGGGGGTCTCAAGGAGAACATTAAGGACAAATTCGGTGGCAAGAAGGAGGCAAATGAGGAGGTGCTCATGGGGGAGGACCGGTCGGCAAAGATTGTCGGCCTTGTCCGCCGTGCCATGCTTGGCCGTCTTACGCTTCCCTGTGATTATTCCACGGCAGAGCGTGCGTTGGTCCTTATAGCGGGACCCCCGGACGAGATGGACCGTAAGGGTGTCGAAAAAGCCAAGAGCTGGGTTGAAGAGAATATAGCCGGAGTTGAAGTGAGAGGTGGAGATTATCCGGTAAACAGCGAGTATGTGGCTGCGGTTGTGATGCTGGCAACTGTTGGCAATGCTCCCCGTATCAAGGAACTCCTTGATATTGCAAAGGAAACAAAAGAAGAGGTTATAAAATCCAAAGAAAAGAAATCGAATATGTTCGAGGAAAGTATCGAACCGTTGTTTGAGTGAGGTTGATGATGAAGGGATTGAAACGGTTAATTTTGATTACGGCTCTGTTTTTAATCATAGTACCAGCAGTTTCCGTGGCATATACGGTGAACTCAATGACGATAAACCCGAGCGGAGCCTTGACCCCGGGAACGACAGTTGATATTTCATACACCGTACAGGAGCCCAGTGGGCAAAGCACAACAAATGATCTTGTAATGTATACTGCATTGACATCACCACAATGGTCGTATATTATTTATGTGAACGGGAACCCGACTGCACCTACTCAGTATTCGTCCAAAACTCTTACCATCAGTGGTTTTTTACTGACCTATAAATCCAGTGACGATGTAACGGTGGGAGTAACATTATCAGGGACTGCCCCCTCTGTAACCCAGACCTCAAACCAGACCTTAATCGAGATTTATGAGGACGATTCAAACGGTAATCAGGTTGCGACACCATATGTAGTGACCACCTTGGTTGTCAACACCAATGATGTTACAACTGCAATCGCAAATGCTAATTCCCAACTCAGCCAGTTACAAACCGATATCACTGAGAAAGCAGCATTGGGCATCGACACCTCTGCGGCCGAAGCACAGTATAACACTGCCCAAACCCAGATCACGCAGGCTCAGGCCCTGCCCTCAACCCAGTACACCGCCGCATTAAATGATATCACCACGGCGACATCCACAATAGCTAACGGCGAGACCCTCCTTGACAAAGCATGGGCAGAATCAGAGATCGCTACTGCACAGGGACCTGTAAATAATGTCGATGCACTTATCGCATATTTCCAAGGCAATTCAAGTACGGCAAATGATGCCCGGTTGTCAACGGTTATCACTGAACGGGAAATTGCCGTGAGTTATATATCAGCGGCAAACGATGCGGTAACTGCCAGCAACTTTGCGCAGGCCCGCTCAAAAGCTGAGCAGGCATATACCGAAGGAAATCAATCTTACAATGATGCCCTCACGTTTAAGGCTGCAGTAGAAGCCACGTGGAATCCCTTTGCGGGGCTTGGTTCGATTGGTTCATTCTTCAGTTCCAGTGTCCTCTTTATTGTTGTGGGTGTGATAGCAGTTGTGTTAATTATCGTCGGTATCATCATCTACCGTAAACGCTCCAGATGGGATGAACTAGGGTGATTAATTTTTATCTCTGTTTTTTTGCAGAAATTTCGATAACTTATGGGGTTAGTCGTTCTGGCTCCCAGATCCAAATCCTTGATGCCATCAGCTCCCTCTCCTCACTCCGGGCCGGCGTCGGTACGCTAGACTCTTTAAAAATTGTATCGTGAATGGCATACAAAAGTCTCACGGGTCATCGCAGGAAAAATTTAAAAACAAGGTGATTACTCAGTACAAGCCACGGAGCTATAACCAACTAATACCTGGAGCAGATTATTAAATAAATCCTGGTCGCGGTGATTATATCTGAACTCCGGTTCTTTGAGGTAAAGAGGGAATTTCATGGGATCGACTCCATGATAGTTCATGAATCGTTCTTTAGCAAAAGACCAGAATCCTTCGATACCATTGAAGTAGACTTT
>JACTVF010000073.1 GCA_019695435.1 Methanoregulaceae archaeon
CCGTTCCGGCACCGGCTGTCACGCTGCGCACCAGTTCCCGTACAGGCTCCATCACGATACTATCCTGCTGTGAACAGTAAAATAGTATATGATACGGAGTCTAGACACTTTAATTGTAAAGAAAAAACCTATTCCACCTTCTTTTCCTTCCCCTTCTTCATCGCCACAATAATACTGGCAACAACCGAGACGAGCGCCACCATCGAGACCCCGATGATCGCATACGTGATGAGCGTAAAGTTTTCCTGCACGATCGGGAGGTTGCCGACAAAGTACCCGACCAACAAAAAAAGGCTTGACCACAGCACGCCGCCAAGGATGTTGTAGCCCAAAAACCACGAATAGCGCATCCGGCCGATACCGGCAAGGAACGGGGCAAAGGTACGGATAAATGGCATGAACCGTGCGATGACGATGGTGAACCCGCCGTATTTTTCAAAATATTTCTGCGTTTCTTCAAGATGCTCTTTTTTCACGAGACAATATTTCCATTCGAGTATCTTCATCTCGAAGGTATAGCCGATCCAGTAGTTGGCCGTATCTCCGAGCACCGCGGCGAGGATCATTGTCACGAGCAGGATCCAGATGTTGAGCATGCCAGCCGCTGCAAGGGCTCCTGCGATAAAGAGGAGCGAGTCGCCCGGGAGATACGGCGTAACCACGAGACCGGTCTCACAAAAGATGATGAGAAAGAGGATGACATACGTCCACATCCCGTACTGCTGGAGGATCACCGGAAGGTACTTGTCAAAATGCAGTACCACATCGAGAATATTGAACGGGAGCACCATTGCTTCAGATTATTGATCCGGATACGATAAATGGGTTGGGGGAGACTCCGGAAACACGGTCACGATAACTGTCCCGGGACCGCCTCCCGAAAAAACCGGGAGATCAAAAGGCCAGCGGGAAAAACGTGGAGGGGGATTCTTCATTCCCCTTTGAGCTGGTGGATTTTAATGAGGCCGGAGCAGGATTTGCAGGTATAACACTCATCCTTCCAGCAGGCCTCGCACGCCCAGCGCCCGCAGAGCACGCACTGGCGGAGCTCTGATACCGGGTGGGGCGTGCTGCAGAGATCGCACATGTACTGCGCGAAGCTGTGGGGGTCCTTTCCGGGCGGCTCCCCCTGCTTTCGCATCACCACGATCTCTTTTTTGATCTCACGAAGGACAGGAGAGTCCTTACTTTTTGGCGCTGCCTTTCCGGGCCAGTTCTTTTTCCAGAGTGTCAAGTCGCGCCTCCAGCGACGCAAGGGTGGTCTGCATGCCGGATTCGTAGTTCTTCAGGTCAGCAAGACGTGCTTCCTCCTGTTCGATTGCCGGTGTCTGCTGCTCTTTGAACTTCTGAAGTTTAGGGCGGGAGACCAGCTGCCACTCCTCCACCATGCTCTGGAACCTGCGGTCAAGGTACTCGTCCACCCGGCTCTCCACCGGGCGGGTAAGTGAGATGTCACCTTTTGCGCCCCGGAAAAAATAATACACGAGAAACAGGACGACACAGAGAATGAGAACGAGGATGATAAACGTGAGGAGGTCCATGTCAGATCCTCCCTTTGAGTTGCCCCGCACGGTTTTCAAGCTCGGTCAGTTTGTCCGCTGCGGTATGGTCAAAGGCTTTCAGCCGGGGGATCTCCTGCTCCAGTGCCGCGAGGCGGGTGGTGAAATCCGAGAGATCAGCCTTTGTTGCGAGGTCCCATTCGTCAACGATGGCGTCCATCCGGCGGTCCACGTAGGCATTGAGGTACGAGTTCATACCGATCATAACGATTTCTCCAAGTGTGAGATCAGTTCATCCAGCCGCTGTGCCCGTGCTTCGATGGCCACTTTTTCTGCGTAGAGACGGGTAATTTCATCGCTCACGTGCGCCAGCCGGTTTTCAAGCCGGTCGAGATCGGTCCCGGTCACTAGGTCCCATTCCTCGATGATGGCGGCAAAGTGCTGGTCGAAATAGGCGTCGAGCGATTTATCGAACGTCGGAACACGGGATTCGATCGTCCCGGGGATATGCGAGAACTGGTCCCAGAACGAATCCCCGGTCGCATTCAGGTCCGGATTCTGGTTGATAACCGGGTACATGAATTACTTCACCTTCTTTTCCTGTTCCTCGACATTAATGAGGAGGTTATCCAGTTTTCTGGTCTTCACGATATTTTCGAGCCGGGTCAACCGCTTCTCGAGGAGGTTCTCCTTTGCGAAGTTATTCGTCTCGATGGCCATGTTCTCATCCTCAACCTGTCTGATCGCAGCCGTCTGATCGGGCGAGAACCGGGTAAACGGGAACATCTTTGATGCTTCGTGCTGCTGGAGGAGTTTGAGTTTATCCCTTTCAAGATCCAGTTCAATCGTGCGATTGGCCGTCTTCATGATCCGTATCTCGCGGATGATGAGGTACACGATCACCAGAGCGAGAACGATGAGGATACCTACAAGAACGGTGTCGGTGATACCTGCTGCTGCCGGTACCACAACCGCATCTGCTGCCATCGCTACTCCCCCTGGCCACGGGTTTTGCTGCCCCGTCCTGCACAACAACAGACCATGTTACAGATCATCCCCTGTGCCTGTTGCCTTCTTCACCGTTTTTTTCACCTTTTTTGCGGTCTTTGCCGCTGCCTTCCCGATGCCGGCTGATGCCTTCTTGGTCTCCTTTTTCACCGTATCTGCGGTTTTTGCCGCCCCGGTCTTTACCTCACCGGCAGTTTTTTTAACCGCGTTATCAAGTCTGCCAACACCCTTTGAAATCGAGGTATTGGCTTCTGCAGCGGCCTTCGAGAGTTTTTCCTGGAGGTGGAGAGATCTTCTGACAAGAACTTCATCGTCATCGTTGAGACCAAGCATCTTAAGATCCTATTCGCTTATGCGGATCTGCCCTTCCCGTACCATGGTATCAGCGATCACGGAGGTTGTAACGGTTTTTTTGGAGGTTTCATTGATGAGATCAACGTTTTCCCCTTCATGGATTCCCAGATCGGGCAGGTGTGCGACATTGAGACGCACCCGTCCCTGGCTTGGAAATGCCCGTTTCCTGATGGTTAACCGCACGTCCTGCATAGTCGATAAACCATCCTGAAAGGGTAAATATCTTTCTGATACCGGTGCAGATTCCCTGAAACACAGTTATCAGCCTTCAGCGCCAATACCCTTCCAGCATACGGGGAAGGAACAGCGATGATACATCAATGCGATGAACCGGTCACCCAGATGCACCTGAAACCGGCCATGACGGTCGGCGAACTGGTTGATGCAATGGGTAAGGCCGGGGCATACAACGGCGGCTCGCTCTGCCATGCGGCAGATATCTACGAGCAGATGCTGCGCGATAAAGATGCAACAAAATTCTTCGGGCTCGCCGGCGCAATGGTGCCAGCCGGCATGGGAGGGATCGTTTCCGATCTTATCAGGGACGGCCACATCGACATCCTCGTCTCGACCGGCGCAAATCTCACACACGATATCATCGAGGCTATAGGCTGCCACCACTTCCACGGCACCGCGTTCTGCAACGACATCGAGCTCAGACACGACGAGATCAACCGGATCTATGATGTCTATCTCCCGAACATTGCCTTCGAGCACTTCGAGACGTTCATGCAGAGCGTGTACGGCGAACTCGAACCCAAAAGCACCATCTCCATCTCCGGGCTTCTGCGCCACATCGGTATGCACTTAAAGACCGGTATCCTTGCAACCGCCGCACAGAAAGGGATCCCGGTCTACTGCCCGGCCGTACAGGACTCGATGGTCGGCCTCCAGTACTGGCTCTTCTCGCAGACGAACAAGGTGACCGTGGACGCATTTGCCGACATGCCGGCGCTCCTTGACATCTGCTTTGCGACAAAGAAGGCCGGCGCCCTGCTCGTAGGTGGGGGGGTACCGAAAAATTTCATCCTCCAGAGCATGCTCATGACCCCGAATGGTTTTGACTACGCGATCCAGCTCACCGGCGACCGGCCGGACCTTGGCGGGCTCTCCGGGGCGACGCTCGATGAAGCCCGATCGTGGGGCAAGATCACCGAAGAGGCAAAGGCCGTGACCGTGTACGCCGATGCGACCATCACGCTACCGGTCCTCGTCGCGGCCGTGATGGAGCGGCTCAGCCATGCCTGAACTGATCCTCGCGCTGGACGTAACCGAGAGGAAAAAGGCACGCGCGGTAGCACACGCCTGCGCCCCGTACCTTGACGCGATCAAGATCGGGTACCCGCTCGTGCTCTCGGCCGGCCTTTCCATCGCCGGTGAGCTCTCCCGGGAAGGCCTGCCGCTCATCGCCGACTTCAAGGTCGCGGATATCCCCAACACCGACCAGCTCATCTGCGACCAGGTGTTTGCCGCCGGGTTCTCCGGGGTTATCTGCCATGGCTTTACCGGCATGGACTCGGTGAAGGCCTGCGTGGCCTCCTCCCATGCGCACAAGGGGGAATGTTATGTGGTCGCAGAGATGAGCCACCCGGGCGGAAAGGAATTTTTCTCCGGGGGGATCGCGGAGCAGATCGCATCGAATGCGATCATCGCGGGCGCTGACGGGATCATCGCGCCGGCCACCCGGCCGGACCGGGTCAGGGTTCTGCGGGGATTTGTCGGCGACAAGAAGATCCTCTCCCCTGGGATCGGGGCGCAGGGGGGGGATGCGGACGCGGTCGCCGGGCTCGTTGACGGTATTATCATGGGCCGGTCGATCTACGAAGCACCGGATCCTGCGGCAGCAGCGCGGTCCTACGCACACATCCGCAGGCACAAAAAAGCCTGAACAAATCCTGTTTTGAGACCCGATCCTTTGGAGCGCACCTGTACGTACCGCGAATGCGATATTACGTTCAGGACACGGTCTAAATATTTATTAAGGACTTGTGCAATGTAGTAGTATGGATTGGAGCACAGAACAACAGAAAATTTCAGAAAAATACAAGAAACTTGAGAATATCCCTGAATCCGAGCGCAAATATAAGTGCCACACCTGCCACCTTATCGTTGACCAGAACCCATGCCCGAACTGCGGGGAGACGAAGTTAGAGATCATGTGCCCACTCGACAACTGCCACTGTATGCACGAGATGATTGCCGGGATCGAGTACTGCCCGCTCTGCGGAAAGGCAGTCTGCCCCGAATGCGGCTCCCATGATGTCGTCCAGATCAGCCGGGTGACCGGGTACCTTCAGGATGTCTCCGGGTGGAATTCGGGCAAGCAGCAGGAGCTCAAGGATCGTAGGCGGTACTCAGTTGCATAAGGTAGCATGGATTTTTCCGAAGGCTCATAACAATAACGTAAGATAATTACCCGATGGCACCTGTGGCACATCCGGGAAACAAGAAAAGGGTTACGTGCTGCACAACAGCGCGGATAACTCCGTAAAAGGAAGTACCTCTGCTTCGTACCTGAATCTTTTTTAAGATCATCGCGAGCTTGAACCGTGCTTCCATATGCTGCGGGTTGAGTTCAAGGACTTTCTCGTATTTTCTTGCCGCCTCGTCGTACCGTCCCATCTCATCCAGGCAGTTCCCCAGCGCATTGTACGCGTTGCAGAAATGGGGCGCGATGAAAACTGCCTGTTTTAAGTATTTCAGGGCGTCCTCTTTTTTCCCGTTGTTTTTTGTGTCCAGCGCCTAGAGTGTTCCGGACAAGGATCCACATGACCGGACCGGCAAAGAACAGGTCGCGGAAATGAGCAGCCTTATCAGGAACGTACCCCGGTACTTCCGCACAAAAAAAGTGCCGACCGCTTTCGAGGACGGGAGCCAGGGGTTTACGTTTATCATCGAGGATATCACCACCCAGAAGACGTACCGTCAGATGCTCGAGATCAGCGAGGCGCGGTACCGGGGACTCGTCATGTCATCTGGCGAGGCTATTATCGGGAGCGCTCCTGACGCCCTGATCACCAGCTGGAACCCCGCGGCCGAGCGGCTTTTCGGGTATGCGGAGGCAGAGATCCTCCAGCATCCCTTCAGCCAGATAATGCCCCGGAAGACGTACGGAGACCTTGACCTGCTCTTCAACGATATCCGGCATGGCGATTGTATCCAGCGGCGCGATATGCAGATGATGCGCCGGGACGGTTCTGTGATCGAAGCCCTCCTCACGATCTGCCCTATCAGAGATGAAAACGGGGTCATCACCGGCACATCATCGATTGTCCGGGACATTACCTATGAGAAACTTGACGAGCGTGCACGGGAATATGAAGACCGGTACCGTACCCTTTTCGAGGATATGAATGTCGGCATTTACTGGAGCACGGGTGACCCCCGGGGCAGGTTTATCTGGGGAAATACCGCGCTCCTCCAGTTACTGGGGTATGGCAGCATGGAGGATCTCCAGGAGATCCATGTGACCGATGTGTTCTCGGAACCTGACGGGCGGAGGCAGCTTCTCAATGAATTACACCAGAGAGGATTTGTCAAAAACCGGATCCTCTTCCTGAAACGTCCAGACAATACGCCGGTCACGGTCAGCGTCACGGCCCTCGCGGAATTTGACGAGAACAAGAACCTGGTGTTCATCAACGGTATTGTGCAGGATATTTCCGGTTTTGTGAACCAAGGCACTGCTCCCGTGGGGCCGTCAGCAGGTACAGGATAAATTCCGTACGGTCAGGCCCCGGTCTATGAGGTCCCGTACGGATTCTACGGGGCTCACCTATCAAAATCTTACTATCGGATGTAAGCGTATATCAGAAATGCAAGGTCGATTGCCGCATGCGCTATTATCTCGATACCACTACGCTTTTCATCCGGGGTGCGTTCCGGGCCGCAAGCAGCGGGATTTCCGGGGGTATCCGGAACGTCACCACCCTCTTTAACCATACGGTCCCGGCAGACTGGGACGATACCGGGCCGGAAAAAGAGATCGAGTTTGTCGCAGCCGCAGCCGGCACCGGACAGGACGTGCTGGGGCTCCTGACTGCTGTCCCGATCCAAACCCTCTGCGTGCTCCAGTATGACTTCATCACGGTCTTTGTGACAGCCGGCATCCGGCAGGAGATGGCCGGGGAGAAGGCCGCCGGGACCATCAACATTATTGCCTGCAGCAGGGAGGGCATGGAAGATTCGGCGCTGCTCGAAACGATCATGGTCGCAACCGAAGCAAAGGCCGAGACCCTGCTGGCCGCTGGCCGGGTCTCCGGCACACCGACAGATGCCGTGATCGCCGCATGCGAGGGCGGGGTACGGCACCGGTACGCCGGGCGAATCACGGAGCCGGGCCGGCGGGTGCGGGACGCGGTGCTCAGGGGGGTGCCCGAAGCCCTCCGCCGCTATGAGAGCGGCTTGCCCCACAAAGAGCCGGCCTTTTTCATCTACAGCCGGTTCCAGGGCGGGCACTGGGTGGAATGGTCGCCCCACGACTGCCCCTATTATCCCTGCCACTTCCCCGGCCAGCGGTGCGACTTCTGCTACTGCCCGTTCTACCCATGCAAAAATGAAGATCTCGGCGATTGGTCAGAGAGATCTTCAAATGGCCGGGTCTGGAACTGCTCGCGCTGCACCCTGCTGCACGAACCGGATGTAGCAGACTACCTGAAACAGTATCCCGACGCCCCGCTTACAGAACTGGTGCACCTGAAAACAAAACAAAAAAAGTAATTTATTCCTTGATCCCGAGCGCTTTCAAGAGTTCGGGAAGAGGAATACCGTGTGCCTCCGCTGCTTCGCGGATGGTCTCGCCGCGGGCGATGGCGCACCCGACACACCCCATGCCGAACTTGAAGAGGGCCTCGGTTGAGTCGGGCTTTGCCTGAAGAAGATCATAGATCGTGGAGTCTGCAGTTAATTCAGCCATATTACACTTAGTTCCCGTGCGGGGACATAAATCTCACCATCGCGGCGAAGGCCGGCACCCGGTCACTTTCGCGGCGCACGGTACGCAATATATACCCATAATGAGATCCGATGTACCCTTGGAGAGGTAGGTATGGATTATTCCGAAGTAACAGAGAGAATCTCCCGTAAGTTTTCCAAAAGCGGAAAAGAGATCGATCGGCAGAAGGTTGAAGGCAAGCTGCGCCGGCTCATCGAGGAATTTGGCGTCCAGCCCTCAGAGGCGGAACGCAGTGTCTCAAACGAATTGGCAAAGGAATTCAACATCCCGGCCGCGGGTTCCGGCGGGGGAACGGGGGCCGGCGAGGGCGGCGCGACCGAGCAGAAGGCGATTGCTCAGGCACAGCCTGGCGACTGGGTAACCCTTGAAGGGAAAGTTGTTTCCCTTGCCGCGCCCGCATCCCCGGCCATCGCCCAGAGCGGGATCATCGCCGATGAATCGGGCGGGATCCGGTTCGTGGTCTGGGCGAAGTCCAATGCGCCGAAGATGAAAGAGGGCGCATGGTACCGCATCGAATCGGCAGTCGTGGACGAATACAAAAATGTCCCGAGCCTCAAGGTGCATTCGGGAACCACGATAAAAGAGATCGAAAAGTCCGATCCGCTCATTCCGGTGCCGACGCCCATCCGGGATCTCCGGACCGGTGTGGGAAGCGTCCGCGCAAAAGTGATCCAGGAATGGGAAGTCACGCATGACCGGATGCTCCAGTCCGGCCTGTTGGGCGACGAGACCGGCACGATCAAGTTCGTGATCTGGAAAGAACCGGGCAAGGAGAAACTTGCCGTGGGCACGGTCTACTCGGTCTTCTATGCACAGGTAGACGAGTATAACGAACGGCTCTCGCTCAACATCACAACCGCGACGATCATGCAGGAGGAGGGGGACATTGCCACGGCAACCGGCGGCGATGTAGAGATCCGTGGCGCCATCGTGCATATCGCACCCGGCTCCGGGATCATCAAGCGCTGCCCGGTTCCGGGTTGCAACCGTGCCCTCTCCCGTCAGAACTACTGCCCGATCCACGAGATCCAGCCAAATTTCATTTACGACCTCCGGATCAAGGGCTGGCTTGACGATGGCGAGAAGACACACAATATTCTCTTAAAGCGCGACGTCGTGGAAGCGCTGACCGGAATGACCCTCGACCAAGCAAAGGAGATCGCGGAGAACAACCCGCTCGGGATGGACGAGGTCTTTTTGCAGATGCGGGACAAGGTGCTCGGCCGGTACGTGGCCTGCAAGGGCCGGGAGATCGAGAACCGGCTGCTCGTGAATTCCTGCGAGCGGATGCACTTCGCAAGCGGGGAGCATGCGAAGCTCCTCAACCGTGCCGGGGGTGCATCATGAGCGCCACGGCACCGGAGATGGGCCGGCGGGACGGCAGTTTCGAGCGCGAACCGGCGCGACGGGTCTTTGCGAGCGAACTGCGAGAATGCCGGTACCAGTTCAAGGATGGCGAGGACGAGAAGAGCCCCACGTTCGTGCTGCTCCCTACCGGCGAACGCAGCAACCGGATCTTCATTGTCGGCACGCTCACCGAGAAGACCCGGCAGGGTGAGCAGAACATATTCTACCGGGGCCG
>JACTVF010000074.1 GCA_019695435.1 Methanoregulaceae archaeon
GGAAAATGTGCAACCTCTTTTTTTAATGCCACGGAAAGAGTGTCGTCGACCGCGGTGATCGCCCAGCGGGTGGGGACAAAACGCCGGTGCCGCCCGAGGAGCCCGGAGGTCATGAGTTTTGCGATCCCGTAGACATCGCTTCCTCCAAGGGATAGTTCGACGCAGGCTTCAGATGCATCGAGATCGGTATCCGATGTGACCCGGTCGACGATCCGTTGGACGCTGGCGCTGCCCACCACGTCAAGACGGTGGACCTCCCCCGAGAACCCTACCGGTGCCACCGTCCCGTCGAAGGTCATCGCAAATGAGATCGGGCGGGAAAATGCGACGTCCACATCAAGGGGTTTTGATGAGAGTGCAATCTCCTGCAGATCGCCGGTGAACTGCCGGGCAGGTGATCGCCCGCGGATAGTCCGGGCCCGGATACCCACGATATCCTCGATCCCGAGGTTGCGGGCGAGCCAGTCTGGTGGATGATCGCTGTCGTCAATGAGGAGCGGGCCGCTCTGGACATCCGGGTACCCGAAACTGCCGACAAAGACCGACGGGGCGCTGCCCTGGTAACTGGCAGAGGGTTTTACCTCAGCCTGTGCATGGAACCTGCTGGTGATGGGACACCTGGGCAGGCCACACATCCCTTTCCCCTTGCACCGGATGCACTGCATCAGATCCTGCCTCCCGGCTCCGCGCTGCCATCCCGGTTTTCCGGTCGCCGCAAAGAAACAACAGAAATATCAGTGCAGGACAGTGATCGCCCTGACAACACGGCTCTCATCATCACAGAACGAGATCCTCCAGCCCGGATCGAACCGCGCCCCGCACTCCGGGCAGATCAGGATCACCCGGTAAAGGGCCCCGGTTGATTTCACCGGGCTCTCTTTCCCGTCCTTTCCGGCATTTACGCTGACAAAGGATGTATGGAACCCGTATTCGTACCCGCAAGACGGGCAGATATGCAGTTCCTCTCCCGGCTTTATGGATTTGATCTCCGCAGAAATGCTCATATCCATCACTGCTCACCGGTAGGGAGAGAGGGGGTCTTAATCTTTCCTTTTGCCGCACAACGAGCGATCCCCTCGATGATCGCCGCGGCATTCTGCCTGCCGTTTACTGCAGCATACTCCTTACCGGACATGCGGGGGGATAGCGCAAGCGTCTCGGAAATCTTTTGTTCGAGGATCTTTTTATTAATCGTCCTGCCATCCACCATAGTGCCCACCCCCATATCGATGATCTTCTTTGCATTGTTCTGCTGCTCGGGGTGACCCGGGTCAACAATGATCAGAACGGGCTTATGAAAGAGCAGGACCTCGTGCAGGGTAGTAAGCCCGCCATGGACGATGGCAATACGCGCTTTTGCAAGGTGTTCGTACAGATTGGGCACGTACCCGTGGGAGAGGTAATTCTCCGACGATTCAGGAAGGATGGCCCCGGTATAGAACACATCGAAGAGCAGGTCCTTTCTCTCATCTGCGATCGATCTGAGCAGCCGGTAGAGCGGAAGCTTGTACGGCTCTCCCCCGAAACTGGTAAAGATCGTTTCCTGTGAAAAATGATACCGGGAGAGATCCACATCGAGGAACGGCCCGGTGAAATGATAGTTCTTCCGTTCATGACTTGGGATGAACAGGTTATATTCGCTCACCGTATCCGGGGGGGCATAATCCGGGATGATCACCGTATCGGCCAGTAACAGGTACCGCCGGATTAAAAAGTTGAGGGTGATCCAGACCGGATTCTTCCGGCCCCCCGGACCACTGAACCGGTTCTGGTTGGTGATAAAAATCACCGGCACCTTCCGGAACCGTGCTGCGAGAACACCGCCGTACATCGTGTCGCAGACTACACAGTCGATCCGGTTCTCCATGATCAGCCGGCGGACGCGCAGCGCAGATCGGATCATATTATAGCCGAGCCACTTCGAACACAGGAGGGTCTTTTTTAAGGAGAAAAATCCATTCTCCCCTTCCAGACAGACCTCCCGCATCCCACGGTAAACGTTGATGCACCCGTGGTCATGGAAAAAATCATAGGATTTTCCGTATGCCACAAAACTGACTGAATGCCCGTGCTGCTCCAGATAATGACCGAGATGGATGCACCGGGACGAGTGCCCTAGCCCTTCACCGCACACGACAAATAGTATCCGCATTTCCGGTTTCCTCATACCTGAAGTACCTGCCATCACGGCCTAAAAACTCCGGAAATGAATCCGGACGATCCGGTCCGCGGGAAGGTCCCCCTGCACGCACTGGCACCCGTGTTTCGCAGAGGATCATGGGTCGTTATTGATTATGATGGTTGCCGTAACGATAAATGGCGTGGTACCGCACAAATTTTAACAGGTACGCAAAGAAAAGATCCCTCTGAAGGACGGCACAATGGGTAAACCTGAAACTGCGACATTCGGGGCGGGTTGCTTTTGGGGTGTTGAGGAGGCATTCCGGAACGTAAATGGCGTTCTTGCAACAGAAGTGGGATATGCGGGAGGAACCACGAGAAATCCCCAGTACGAGGATGTCCGTACCGGCATGACGGGGCATTCGGAGGTAGTACGGCTCCTGTACGATCCCGACGTGGTGACGTATGGAGAACTGCTCGCGCACTTCTGGTTGATCCACGATCCGACAGAGAAAGACCGGCAGGGGCCTGATGTCGGGACGAATTACAGTTCGGTCATCTTTTACCATACTGCCAAGCAGAAGCGGATCGCCACCCGGGCAAAGGAAGACCTTGAACGTACCGGCCGGTTCAGGAGACCGATCGTCACCGAGATTATCCCTGCTTCCGTGTTCTGGCGGGCCGAGGAGTACCACCAGCACTACCACGAAAAACATGGAGGGGCAGCCTGCAGACGTATATGAGTGGCGCCATAAAACACAAAAACTAAAACCACATGACGGTAGCGATCAGCCGGAGATAAATACCAGAAAACAGATATCACCGGAGATGCCTATTCGGAACCATGGACATTGCCGACTTTATCCAGATCATCGCCATCCTGCTTGAATGTGCGGTCGTGGTGATCGCGGTGCTGATTGCGACCCAGAAGATGAGGATGTACGGCTGGTTTATCGCGGCAACATTTGTGCTTTTTGTGCTTTTTGATCTGATTCGCATCTTCTTCCCGTACGGTCTTTCCAGACTTCATTCGCTGATCCTGTTCGTTGCATGCGTCTCGATGCTGTACGCGATGTGGCTGATGTATAAAGACGCTCGGAAAAGTGGATGAGGGATAGAGCAGGGGTTGCAATAATCCTGGTTTCCCAAAAAACGCAAAAGCCGTCACAATACCCAAAGGGCGGGATCTCAAAAGAAGCGTCAGTATGGGCCCGCTGAGATTCGAACTCAGGACCTCCGCCATGTCAAGGCGACGTCATAGCCAACTAGACCACGAGCCCGCGTCGGTCTGATGCTCTATAACATCTGTCATCCTATTATTAAAAAATAGTGTACCTGTGCTGCGATCCGTTCCGCCCTTCACGCGGGCCTTGGGCCGGGGCGCACAAAAGACCGGTCAGTTTATCAGCCCCGGCCTCAAAGAAAGCATCTGGTATATCATGACCGATGGAACAACACCGGCCCCCACGCAGCTTTTCACGTTCGAGCGCGAGGCCAGCCGTCTTGAACTGCTCATCCGTATCGCCTACTGGATCCTGATAGGTATCGTTGCATGCATATACGGCATCATCGCAATTATCTGCCTGATCATCCAGTGGTTCCACATCCTGATTTTCGGCACACGGCATGAAGGGCTCTCGAACTTCGCCAAGGGCTACCTTGAGTATATCGTGCACGTGATGAGTTACACGTACATCATGAACGATAAGCGTCCCACCATCCTGCCGGTACCGGTCAGGGTGTATGAGGAAGAAGTGCAAAACCCCTGAGCCGGCCCGGCGGAATATAACGACAGGATCTTCTCTTTTCTTTGCGGAAACGGAACGGGCATCACGATGCTCCGTGTATAAAACATGAGTGTGCAAAGAAAAGTCCTGCAAAAAACGTTATAAAAAGATTTAGATCTTCTTTGATGAGATTTTGGCAAACGTCGCGGAGAAGATGCCCGGCATCGAGCGGATCTCTTTCATCACGTTCTCGGGCACTTCGCTGTCCACATTGAGGACCATGAGTGCTTCTTCGCCGGGATTGATCCGGCCGACCTGCATGCCGGCAATATTGATGTTGCACTTCCCGAGGATCGTCGATGCCCGCCCGATCACCCCGGGTTTGTCAAGGTGCCGGGAGACAATGACGTACCCCTCAGGGATCAGGTCCATGGTGTACTTGTCGACAGAGACGATCCGGCTGCGGCTTTTCACGAACACGGTCCCGCAGACCGTCTCCTCAGTCTTGTCGGTCTTTACCCGGATTGTAATCAGGTTTTTAAACCCGTGGGCCTCCTCGGTCACCGTCTCGCTCATCGCGATACCGCGCTCCTTTGCGACAAACTCAGCGTTGACGATATTGACCGGTGTCTGGAGGATCGGGTCGAGCAGCCCCTTCAGCACAAGCCGGGTCACAAACTTCATGCTTCCCGCGTAGGCGGAGAGCTCGCCGCCATAGATGCACTCGACCGATGCGAGCCGGCCTTCGACCGTCTGGATCGCAAACCGGCCCATCTTTTCTGCGAGTTTGGCAAACGGCTCGAGCACCTCTGCCTGCTCTGACGGAACCATCGGTGCGTTTACTACGTACTTCGCGGAACCACCGTGCAGGACCTCAATGCATTGCTTTGCAACCGAGATCGCCACGTTCTTCTGTGCCTCGACAGTGCTCGCCCCGAGATGCGGAGTCACGATGACCTTATCAAGGGTAAGAAGTGGGGATTCCAAAGGGGGTTCTTCTTCGAAGACATCGAGCGCTGCCCCGGCAACCTTGCCACTTTTGATTGCGTCATATAGTGCTGCCTCATCGATGATCCCACCGCGGGCGCAATTGATGATCCGTACGCCATTTTTCATCGTCGCGATGCTCTGGGCGTTGATGACATGTTTTGTCTCCTTGATCAGCGGGGTATGCACCGTGATCACATCGGAGATCCTGAAAAGTTCTTCAAGGGACATGACCCTGACGCCGAGCTGGGCTGCACGCTCTTTGGAGATGAACGGATCATAGGCAACGCACTTCATATCCATCGCGTTGGCCCTTTTTGCCACCTCGCGACCAATCCGGCCAAAACCAACGATCCCGAGCGTCTTCTCGTTGAGTTCGATGCCCATAAACTTCGAGCGTTTCCATTCCTTCTTTTTCAGGCTCGCATTCGCCTGAGGGATATTCCGTGCGAGCGAGAGCATCATCGCCATCGTGTGCTCGGTCGCTGCTAGGGTGTTTCCCTCAGGTGCATTCGCCACGATGACACCCTGCCGGGTTGCCGCATCCACGTCCACATTATCCACGCCTACGCCGGCACGCCCGATAAATTTGAGCCTCTTCCCGGCCTCGATCACCTTTGCGGTGACTTCGGTACCGCTCCGCACGATCAGGGCATCATACTCACTGATAACCCCACAGAGCTCATCCTCCTTGAGATCTGTTTTGACGTCTACTGTACACGCCTCTTTGAGGATTGCAAGCCCTTCTTCCGCCAGCGGATCGCTGACGAGCACTCTCGCTTTTGCCATAAAAACCCATACAATATCTGCGCAATACCTAATCAGGGTTATTCTTACCTCATGAAAAAAAGCCACCCCGGGTCTCGCGGAGGATGTACCGGCAGATGATAATACTTAAACAGGGGGGAGGTGAGATCATAAGTGGTGCGAGCATGAAAGATGTGCCCAATATTCTATGGCTCGAAGAGATCAGGAAGGAGGATATCTCGTCGGTCGGCGGCAAGGGAGCGTCCCTTGGCGAGATGGCTTCGATCGGCCTTCCGGTGCCCCCGGCATTCGTGGTTACCGCACAGGCGTTCCGGAGATTTCTCGTTGAGACCGGCCTTGACCAGAAGATCTTCAAGGTCTCAGATAATCTGGATGTAGAGAATAATGCGGCACTTGAAAAGGCCGCCGATACCATAAAGGCACTGGTGATGAAGGCAAAAATGCCGGCGGCGATAAAAGACGACATCAAAGCCTCATACAAAAAGATGTCATCAAGAGACCTGATCGTCGCGGTGCGATCGAGCGCTACGGCTGAAGACCTTCCCGACGCAAGCTTTGCCGGCCAGCAGGAAACCTATCTCAATATCAAGGGCGAGGCGGCGCTCCTTTCGGCAGTCCAGAACTGCTGGGCTTCGCTCTACGGGGCACGGGCAATATATTACCGGGCAAAGCAGGGATTTGAGGAGCATACCGTCAACATCGCGGTTGTTATCCAGCAGTTGGTGCACTCAGAGAAGGCGGGAGTCATGTTCACATCCCACCCGATCAGCGGTGAACCGACTACGATCATCGAGGGCTCGTGGGGCCTTGGCGAGGCGGTTGTATCCGGCTCGGTCTCGCCGGATCACTATGTTTTTGACCAGCGGACGGAGGCCATCACAGAAAAAACAATCGCAAACAAGAAAGTGGAGATCGTTCCTGACGGATCCCACGGCACGAAACTGGTCGCCGTTGACGCGGCGCGGCAGGATGCGCTGGTGCTCTCCGATGCCGAGGTCGCCAAGCTTGCCATGTACGGCAAGATCGCCGAGAACCATTACGGAGTTCCACAGGATGTTGAATGGGGCATCGTCGCCGGGACAATCTATATCCTCCAGTCCCGGCCGATCACAACCATCGGTAAAAAAGAGGCAACGGGCATGTCTGGACAGAGCAAGGATGCAAAGATTCTCTTAAAAGGCCAGGGAGCGGCGCCGGGTACCGCGACCGGAAAAGTGGTCATCATCCGGGATGCAAAGGATACGGGGGCAGTAAAAGAGGGCGACATCCTTGTCACCCGTATGACCAACCCGGACATGGTGCCGGCGATGAAGAAGGTCGCCGCTATCGTGACCGATGAAGGCGGCATGACATGCCACGCGGCCATCGTGAGCAGGGAACTGGGCACCCCTGCAGTGGTCGGTACAAAGACGGCAACCCAGCAGCTCAAAAACGGGCAGCTCGTCACTGTCGACGGAGAGATGGGGCTGGTCTATGAGGGCGCGATTGGCGGTGGCGCAGCGCCGGCAAAGGCCGGCGGGGCCGCACCTGTGGTTGTCGGCAGCGCACCTATAATCACGGCGACAAGCGTGAAAGTCAACGTCTCGATCCCCGAGGCGGCGGCCCGGGCAGCAGCAACCGGCGCAGACGGTGTCGGCCTGCTCCGGATCGAGCACCTGATCCTCGGGCTCAACAAGACGCCAGGCTGGTACATCTCCAACCACAAGGAAGAGGAGTTCGTCAGGGAACTCTACGACGGCATCAAGATCGTGCTCGACGCGTTCCCGGGAAAAACCGTCTGGGTGAGGACACTCGATGCCCCGACTGACGAGTTCCGTAACATGGCCGGCGGGGAGAATGAGCCTCTCGAACACAACCCGATGCTCGGCTGGCGCGGGATCCGCCGCGACCTCCAGAGCCCGGACCAGTTCCGGCTCCAGGTTGAGGCGTTCAAGCGCCTCTGGAAAGCCGGATACGAGCACCTTGGTGTCATGTTCCCGATGGTCTCCCACCCTGACCAGTTCACGAAAGCAAAGGAGATGATGCGGGGCTGGGGCGTTGACGTGGATAACGTGACGCTCGGCATTATGATCGAGATCCCATCAAGCGCGATCATGATCGAGGACTTCCTCCAGGCCGGCATCAAGTTCGCCTCCTTTGGTACAAATGACCTCATCCAGTACACGCTCGCCATCGACCGGAACAACGAGAACGTGGCCGACATGTACCAGCCCCAGCACCCGGCAGTCCTTACCCTAATCCACAACGCGATCCAGAAGTGCCGCGAGTACGGGGTCGAATGCTCGATCTGCGGGCAGGCAGGCTCCGACCCGAAGATGGCGGTCTGGCTCGTGGAACACGGGATTTCAAGTATCTCTGCAAATATCGATGCCATTGCAAAGATCCGCGAGGCTGTTGCCCGCACCGAGAAACGCATCATCCTTGAAGCTGCGAGAAACCGCGATGCTGAATAAAGGGCTCACAGAAGACGATCTCTTCTCTTTTTTATCCTCAAAAAAACAGGAGGATATCGACCATTCGTATATCTTAAGCTCCATGTGCACGCTCCCGCACCCTGTAGCGGTAAAAGCTCACGACATGTTCATGGAGACGAACCTCGGCGACCCCGGACTCTTTCCCGGGACAGCGGCGCTTGAGCGTTTGCTTATCGAACGCTTCGGCACACTCTTCCATAAGAAGGATGCCGGGGGGTATGCAACATCGGGAGGCACTGAATCCAACATCCAGGCGCTCCGTCTCGCAAAAGCCCTCCGGCACCCGGCCCGCCCGAACGTAGTCGTCCCCGAGTCCGCCCATTTCTCGTTCAAGAAGGCCTGCGACATTCTCAACCTTGAAATGCGGAGCGTGACGCTCGGCCCCGATAAACGGATGCCGGCCGACAAGGCAGCAGAGATCATCGATAAAAACACGATCTGCATGGTCGCCGTCGCCGGCACCACCGAGTACGGGATGGTCGATCCGATCGCCGGCCTTGCGAAGATTGCTGATCAGCAGGATGTCTTTTTCCATGTGGACGCGGCGTTCGGCGGCATGGTGATCCCGTTTCTCGATAATCCCATACCCTTTGATTTTGCCCTCCCCGGGGTGACGACCATCGCCGTGGACCCGCACAAGATGGGCATGAGCACGATCCCGGCCGGCTGCCTCTTAACCCGGGAGCCGGACATGCTCGACGCGCTCAATATTGACACCCCCTACCTCACGGTAAAAAAAGAATACACGCTTGCCGGCACCCGACCTGGGGCCCCGGTGGGGGGAGCCCTTGCGGTGCTTGATTACCTCGGCATTGAGGGCATGAAAGCAGTTGTCGCCGGCTGCATGAAGAACACACAACGCCTCATTGCCGGTATGGGGACGCTTGGCATTGAGCCGGCCGCCATCCCGGACGTGAACGTGGCGACCTTTGTCTGCGATAGGGTCCCGGCTCCATGGAAGGTCTCATGGACGCGGAACGGCCACCTGCGGATCGTCTGCATGCCGCACGTGACCCGTGACCGTATCGAGGCATTCCTTTCCGGTTTTGGTGATATGCATGCTTGACAAGCTGGTAGAATCCCTTGAAACCTGCCCGATGGTGAAACGGGGCGAGTACAACTACTTCATCCACCCGATCACCGACGGCGTCCCGTTAGTTGACCCCGCTCTGCTCCGCGACGTGTGCAGCGCGATGATAAAAATGCTCGACCTCAACAATGTCGACAAGATCGTGGTCGTAGAAGCGATGGGCATCCACATCGGTGCAGTGCTCTCGGT
>JACTVF010000075.1 GCA_019695435.1 Methanoregulaceae archaeon
CGCAGGACTCGTGTACATCGATCGCTCCAGCCTGAAAACCAAGCTGGAAGGCGAAGTAGCGAAGGTGAAAGCCGCCGCCAAAGCCGAACTCGACAAGGTACTCTTGGAGAGCAAGGCAAAGATCAAAGCCGTGGTCGCGGCCGTGATCTCAGACGCCAAAGCGGACGCCGCGAAAGCTGAAGCAAAGGCAGCAGCCGTGGTCGAGAAGATCGAAGCCGACCTCCGCAAAGCCCTCTAATGGACGAGTTCGCATCGGCGACGATTCAGCTATCCCTCCAGCAGATGATCATGCTGGCAGCTATCGTCGCCTGTGCAATCTCCTGGGCTTGCATGGACGTGGAGGAACAGCGCGTG
The DNA here is from genome assembly GCA_019695435.1 of Methanoregulaceae archaeon. Taxonomy (GTDB): domain Archaea; phylum Halobacteriota; class Methanomicrobia; order Methanomicrobiales; family Methanospirillaceae; genus Methanoregula. Next base: position 355 of record JACTVF010000075.1, read on the forward strand.
AAAGAGACAATCGCGGAACGGTGGGAACGATGAAGCAGCGTCCAAAACTCCATAAAGGATTACAGGCAGAGTGCCCATCGTGCAATGCTGGGCTTGTCGGAATCGACGAGTGCTTCCGGCAGTTGGAGGCTCCACCAAAGAAACGAACGCGCGTGGATCTTCGTCGCACGGCAGAAAGTCAAGAATGAAGTTCTACACCTATCTCTGGCTCCGCGAAGACGGTACGCCGTATTATGCTGGTAAGGGTAATGGCGACCGAGGATTTACTGAAGAAAGCCGACGCAAGCAGAGCGAAACTAAACAAGGTAAACCCTGGTCTGAGGCGCAGTATACGGCGCGCCGGAGGGTAGCATAATGGTAGGTCGCCCACCAAAACCTACATCGCTCAAAATTTTGGCCGGCAACCCCGGAAAACGCCCGCTGAACGACGCGGAGCCGCAGCCGGATCGTATCATGCCTGAGATGCCCAAGGGCATGAGTTACCTCGCCAAGCGCGAGTGGAAGTGGATGTCGAAGGCGCTCTTCAAGATAGGCTTGCTAACCAGCGTGGACGGCAAGGCGCTTGCCATGTACTGCGAGTCCTACGCCACGTGGGAGTGGGCGACGAAAGAGAAGCGCAAGCACGGGCTGCTGGTGGAAGAGCCGATCCTCGACAAAGAAGGCATGGTCGTCGGGACGAAGTTCAAGGCGAACCCGGCGGTCCACATCGAGTTCAACGCAGCGAAGACCTGCAAGGCATTCCTGACCGAGTTCGGCATGACGCCAGCGAGCAGGAGCAGGCTCAAGATAGAGAAGCCGAAGGAAGAGGACCCATTGGACGCCATAATGAATCGTCGCGGCATGCAGCAGACGCCGCAGGCGGTAGATCAAGCGCCGACGCCGATCGCGTTCGACGCTGGCATCCAAGACGATGGACTCACGAACTTCGATGCGTAAAGTTTGATGTCGACCCCGTCGTGCCGGAATGATCAAAGACGGCGGGTTTTGGAGCAGTCAAGCGTCGATCCGGTAGCGAGCTGCTCTATACAGCGCCGCTTTCATGCGGCAGCGCGCAGGGCTGGCGGGAATACAGATAATGACACCCGCTGCCCTACCGCGCGTCGAACAAGTTTTCGGCCGCAGTAGCTCTAATTGGCAGAGCAGGGGTTTCGTAAACCTCAGGTTGTGAGTTCGAATCTCACCGCGGCCTCCAGAGTTTGACGACGGACTAAGGAATGCTGCAGCGCCCAAAAGGTTAGCTGTGGCGCAGGCGCGCCCTGTGCGGGAGCAAATGCTCTGAAGCCAGTCGTCATTGGGAGCGGTGTGGTAAGACCGCGACCCAGCCAAGCGAACCGCGCGGAGGTTTGCAGGCTGGGGATACACATCGCTCCATTGCGTTTTTCTTGGGAGGAAGTTATGAAGCTGATCCTGCAAGTCGCCGCTGGCGTGTTCATCGCTCAGTTCGTGTGGCTCGTCGCGACGATCATATTCATCAACGCACGATGAAGACCCACCCATCAATACCCTGCATCAACGCCTACGACGTTGCGGTGAAGTACGCGACCGACGTGGCTCAAAAGAAGATAGCAGCCGGCAAACTCGTCCGGCTTGCGTGTAAAAGATTCCTCAGAGACCTCAAGACTGGACACTTGCGCGGGCTGGAGTTCCGTAAAGAGGAAGCGCAGAACGCAGTCAACTTCTTCGGTCTACTCCGGCACACCAAAGGTGAATACGGTGGACAGAATTTCGCGCTGCTTCCGTGGCAGGTGTTCTGTATAGCCAACCTCTTTGGATGGTACCTTGCCAGCGGCGCGCGCCGGTTTCGAGAAGGTCACATAGAGGTAGCTCGCGGTAACGGGAAGAGCACGCTGATGGCTGGCGTCGGGTTGTACATGCTTGCCGCCGATGGAGAACCAGGCGCCGACGTATATAGCGCAGCCGTTGACAAAGACCAAGCGCGCATAGTGTTTGATGAAGCATGCCACATGCGGAACAGCAATCCGGGGTTAGCAGCACGCATCGCGGTCTCCGGCGGTGCCAAGCCTAATAACCTTCACATAATCGAAACCAATTCGAAGTTCGAAGTGCTGGCTCGGGAAGACAAGTCGCAGGACGGACTCAACATCCATTGCGCGCTCGTCGACGAGCTTCATGCCCACAAGACCCGCGACATGTGGGACGTTCTTTCAGAAGGCGCCAAGAAGCGCACGCGCTCGCTGATCTTGGCGATCACCACGGCTGGCTTCGACCGGCAGGGCATCTGTTGGAAACAGCGTGAGTTCGGAGAGAGGATCCTCACCGGCGCCATACAGGAATCCGACGGCGACCACGTGTTTATATACGTGGCTTGCATCGACAAAGAAGGCGAGCAATGGGACGAGCGCAACTGGATAAAGGCGAATCCCAGCCTCGGCGTTTCGATAAAAGTGGAAGAGATCAGGTTCGCGGCGAGCAAAGCCAAGAACGAACCGTCCTCGCTGAACAGCTTTCTTCGTAAGCACATGAACGTGTGGACAAGTTCGGAAATGCGGCTAATACTCCCTGACAAATGGGCGGCATGCAATGCGGCTGGTCCGACTGCCGATCCACGCAAGCTCCGCGCCGACGCAATCGCTGCGTTGGAAGGAAGAACGGCTGCCGGCGGACTTGACTTGGGATCCACAGATGATCTTTCGGCGTTCGCTCTGTTCTTCCCTCCGATGAAAGACAAGATCGGACGGCGCGTTGCGCAGGGTCAAGTGATCGGCGGGCAGCCCACCAAGGCGCTGGTCGGGCATTCGCCACAGTGCGCGTGCCGAGCTTGTGAGAACATGCGCCGGACTGCCGGTGTGACCAAGCAGCAGATCGTGGAAGAGTACATCGAGAAGCCTGCCGACCCGAGGTGGCACTTGCTTGTTTGGTACTGGTGTCCGGACAAGGTCATAAGCGAGCGCGTCAAGAAGTCCCGCGTGCTCTATGATCAATGGATGACGATGGGATTCATCCAGCCAACCCCGGGAACGTCCGTCGACTATTCGTTCATACGCGCACGCATCAACGAGCTGCGCCGCAAGTTCAACATCGTGGAGATCGGATTTGACGAGTGGGGTTCGAAGCAGCTCATCGGCGAGCTTGAGAAAGATGGACTGAAAGTGAAGCTGGTGCGGCAGGGCTTCAAGACTCTCAACGCGCCGACCAAGACATTGGTGGGACTCATCACTTCCAAGAAGCTGGAGCACTACGGCGATCCTGTGCTGGAGTGGATGTCGGGCAACGTCGAAGCAGACACCGATGCGGCGGGCAACATCAAACCCGACAAGGCGCTGTCACGGGAAAAGATCGACGGCATTGCCGCAGCCATTGACGCGCTGTCCGTGATAGAGGAGACCCCGGGCATGGCGTCCGGTGGACTCACGTCCGTGTACGAGAGACGCGGCATCACGTTCATTTAATCCCGTAACACTTGCAGGAGACAGAGAGGCTCAGCATGGCAAAATCCAATTGGCTTGGACGGTTGCTTGGGTTGGAACAGCGCTCGTCGCTGGAGAACCCGCAAACTCCGCTTTCATTTCCAGCGGAGTGGTTGCTCGACATTTTCTCGGGCGGGCGAACCGACTCCGGTATCCGTGTCTCGGAGCTCACCGCACTGCAGGTTGGCACCGTGTACGCCTGCGTGAACGTCATCTCGTCCGGTATGGCCGGACTTCCTCTTCACGTCTACGAGCGGCTGAAGGAAGAGGACGATTACGTCGGCAAGAGGGTCGCCTACAACCATCCGCTTTGGGACACGTTCCACAACTCTCCGAACAACGAGATGACGCGGTTCTCGTTCATAAAGACGTTCATGTGCCACGCGCTCCTGTGGGGCAACGGTTACGCCGAGATCGAGTACGACGCCTTCGGGCAGATCAAGAACATTTGGCCGCGGAATCCCGCGCGCACCCGCCCGATCCGCAACGTCGCCCCCATGGAGTTCCAGGGTACTGTGTATCCTCCGGGGACGCTGATGTACGAGACGAGCGAGGGCATCGCCGGCTCCGATTATCCGATCCCAGATCAGGCGACCAACGAAATCCTGGGGCGCCGGCGCATCATCCTCGCCGAAGACATGATCCACGTCCCCGGCTTGTCCCTAGACGGGCGGCTCGGGCAATCGACCACGTACCTCGCGCGCCAGATCATCGGCTTGTCGTTGGCGACCGAGAAGTACGGCGCGAAGTTCTTCGGCAACGGCGCGCGCCCCGCTGGGATCTTGACCATGCCGGGGGCAATGGAAGACAAAACAATCGAGCAACTCCGCCGGTCTTGGGCAGAAGCTCACGGTGGTGAGAACCAGTTCAGAGTGGCGGTCCTCGAGGACGGCGTGAAGTTCGAGAAGATCGCGGCGACGCCTGAAGAGGGGCAGATGCTCGCGACGCGGCAGTATGAGCGCACCGAAGTTTGCGCCGTCTTCAACGTTCCGATCCACATGGTGGCGGCGAACGAGAAGGGCGGCAAGTCGAACGTGGAGCAGTCGAGCCTTGAGTTCGTCAACTACTGCCTGCATCCGTGGCAGACCGCGATCGAGATGGAGCTGGAGCGCAAGTGTTTCCCGAAGATCGGACGTTCCGCCAATCGGTACTTCCCGCACTTCGACACGCGGCGCCTGCTCTACCCTGACGCCGCTGCCCGTTCCGGCTTCTACAGTTCCGGCCGTCAGTGGGGCTACCTGAACGCCGACGACATAAGGGAGCTGGAAGACATGAACCCGATCGGCGGCAAAGAAGGCACCACGTTCTGGATGCCCACGTCGATGCAGGACGCTGGCGATCCGATCACCCCGGGCGCCAACGCTCTGGTGGACTTCCACAAGCAGAACCCAGAATACAGCCCGCAGGCGGATCAGAAGCACCAGATCACTCTGGCGAAGGCAAGCAACCCAGCGCCAGCCGCTCCGGCGGCGGCTCCAGCAGCGCCTGTTACCAAGCCCGGGAACAACGGCAAGCCGGGGAGCAAAGAGAAGCCAGCCAAAGCCGGAGGCAAGCGTAGCCTGCCTCAGCTTCAAGACGACACGCCCGAGTACATAATGCGGCACGGCACGACCGACGCGAATGAGCAGGACATCTTCCGCGGTCTAGGCCCGTATGGGTTGGACGAAGACGGGATAAATATGGCGAATGATGCCGCCGAGTTCATGAAGGACAAGGGCGTGCAGATGATCATTACGTCTTCTCTGGTCCGCCACATGCAGACGGCGAAGATCATGTCGGCTGGACTTGGATACATTCCGATCTACACCGACGACGGGTTCAAGACGCTGGACGTGGGCATGTACACCGGCTTGAAGCGTAGCGAGTACGGTGATGATCTTCAGTACTATCTGGACAACCCCGACGAGCAGATCCCCGGAGGGCAGGTGGTCGACGATTTCTATAACCAATCTGCTGGAGCGTTCGCGCGCGCAGCCGCGGTAAACGGCAAGAGCGGTCCGGCGCTCATCATCACCAGCCGGTCGAACATCGCGACGCTGGCGAGCGGAAAAGTAGATGGCTCCAACATCAAGGTGGCGGAGCCCGGCGGTATATACAAGCTTCAGCGCGCTGGAGAGGGCATGAATCTTCAGCTGATCTTTGGCGATCAGATAACGGACACGCTGGCTGGAACATAGGCATCTGACTCTCGGCGCGCGTGAAGCGCCGAGACGAATTGCCCGACGTTGTAGAAAAGACACGGCGGCGGGATTGTTTGGCAGCGACAAGAGGCTGCCGGACAGGGCGTCAGACTCCAACGCAAAAGGAGTCATGATGACCGCTATATTGGTGCTGTTGACGTTCATTGTTTTCTTGCTGCTGGATTACTTCGTGGCAAAGCCCAAGAAGCCGGCAGTGAAACCGCAGATGCTGATGATGAAGCCAGCCGACAACTTGCTGCCGGCAGGCATCATCCAGAAGCAGACCGCAGAGGAGATAAGGAGATGGACCGCGAACTAGAACTTCGAATGGCGGCAGCAGCAGGTAACACGGACGCCGTCGGCAAGATCAACCGGCGGTTCGCAATGCTAGTAGCTCCTAAAAACGAAATTACGGTATTACATCCGGAAGACTCAGCACGTGAGTCCGATGGCACGTTCTCTGATCTCGGTGATCATTTTGAGGCTACGGAAAGCCAGAAAGACAATGGATGGACTACGTGCAAGCATTGTGGAAGTGTAGTCGAGGCTACCAAACTTTCGCGTAAAGCGCACATGAAGAACCATCTGGAGGCGGTATAAATGGCTGCTCCGGACAAGAAAGAAGAACTTCGCAAGCTACTGGTCGAGCTGATGACCACCGTGCGGGATCTCAAGAAGCGCGTGGAAGAGCTTGAGCGTTGGAAGCGGGAACGCATCCTGCGGAGCGTGCCGGGATTGGACGACTGATCCCGTAACACTTGGCGGAGAGTAAGAGAAGGACTGTAAACCATGCCTTACAAAGAAGACGGCAGCGACGTTCCATCGTACGTCAAGAGCGGCAAGGAAAAGCAGTGGGCGAAGATTTGGAATTCCGTCTACAAAGCGGCGAAGGACGACAAGAAGTCGGACGCCGATGCCGAATCTTCCGCATACGCGCAGGCTACCGGCGTGACAAATAAGCCGGCGCATCCGAAGAACCGAAGCGAGGAGAACACAATGAAGGTCGAAATAAGATTCGTGCAAGAGCTGCGCACCGAGAGCCAAGGCGACGAGATGGCTTTGGTCGGTTACGCCTCGCTGTTCAACAGTGAGTCGAAGGACCTCGGCGGATTCCGCGAGACGGTTGCTCCCGGGGCTTTCACCCGCTCTCTGAAGGACGGCGCGGACGTTCACTGCCTGCGCAACCATGACGCGAACTGCGTTCTCGGACGCACCAAGAACAAGACATTGACCCTCGAGCAGGACGAGCGCGGCTTGAAGTTCCGCTGCGCCCTGGATCCAAACCAGCAGTCCCACAGGGATCTACACGCCAGCGTCAAGCGCGGCGACATCGACGAGTGCTCTTTCGCCTTCACGGTCGGCAAGGACGGGCAAGACTGGCAAGAGAAGAAAACCGACGGTGGCGATTGGTATGCTGCCAGGACTTTGAAGGACGTGAACCTGATGGACGTGAGCGCCGTGACGTATCCCGCCTACGGCAACACGTCGGTCATGGCGCGCTGCTTCCCCGACGGGATGGGCGCAGAGATTCGCTCCGCAGTTGACACACTGACCAGCCGTCTGGATGCCGAGAAGCGAGCTGCCGACGAAGTGAGCTATGAAGCGAAAGCCGACAAGCTCCGCGACGCACTAGCCGAGAAGTTCCCTGATGCGGATGAGACGGGACCCAGCAGCATGTACTGGTTGAGCGAGACGTACGAAGACCACATCATCGCCCAGAATTGGAAGACCGACGATTACTGTAGCATCCCGTATCACATGGGCGACGACGGATCGTTCATGTTTGGAACGCCGGAGCCGGTCAAGAAGGAATGGGTACCGACCGAGCGCTGCATCAAATCGGCTGCCGCATTCCGCACCGCGAAGGACAAATTCGAGAAGGAGCATCCCGCCATGCCAGAACCGAAGAAACCCGAGAGCCGTTCCTCGATGAACAAGATCATCGAGCAGCACAAGCAAGACGCTGCCGCTGCCGGTGCTCTTGCCGCGAAGCACAACCAAGACAAGGCCGACCACGAGTCCGCCGCATCCGCGATCGAAAAAGCATGCGCGGACCGCAAGAAGCAGATGGACGAAGACGGCTACGAGGACGGCGACTGGGAGAACGACGGCGACTTCGAAGAGAACCAGCTGATCGATCCCAAGGATGCCTGGGGCATCGAGAGCGAAGCGGAGCGTTCCGCCCTGCTGGTTCCCGAGACCCGCGGGTTCGCCGATGGCAAAGTTCTGGCGAAGCGCGTCGGCGGAAAGCTCTTGACCGCGGATCGGTTCGCGCAGGTTGGCGACAAGAACGACACCACGACTTGGAAGCAGCCGGTTCACGACGAGAGTCATTGCCGCAAGGCGGTTGCCCGCAAGTTCGACGACGCCACCATCGTTGCCAAGGTCAAGAGGGCAGCAAAGAAGTTCGGCGTTGAAGCGACGGAGCCGGTGCCTGCGCCAATCGGTGGCGCTCGCTCCGCAGAGCAGGACGCAACATGGAAAGCAGACATCGAGCGCAGAGCGAAAGCCCTGATGCTTATCGGCACCGTGTAACATTCACGCAGCATAGATAGGGAGCAACCATGTCAACCAAACTTGGACTGACGCCGGCTCAGAAGGAAATGCTGGCAACGATGGCGGAAGCCGATCAGATTTCCACACGCGCGGAGATCACCAAGAAAGACGAAGCCCGCCTGACTTGGCTAATCGCGAAGCTAGCGGCTCAGCGCTCCGGCGCCCAGTCGGAAAAGAAGAACGACGAGGACCTACGCTGGCTCAGAGCGCTGATGACCGGTGGCGATCCCAACGCCGAGCTGCGCCAAGAGATCCTGGAAGGGACGCAGGTCCCGCAATACACGGCTGGTCCCGAAGGCGGCTACACGGTCCCGAACGAGTTCTCGAAGAATCTTATGTTCAGCATCGCGCAGTTCGATCCGCTGCTGGACGAGAACGTTGTCACGCTGGACAAGTCCAGCACGCTCCAGCTGCGTCCTTGGAAGCAGCCCATATGGGACGCCAGCACGTTCTCCGCGACGAAAGTATCCGAAGCCGCGCAGCAGGTGGCGACGGCAGTTCCGAACGCCTCGACTGCGCAGGTTAACGGGTACATGTACAGAGCTTCGGTCGCTGCTTCTTTCGAGCTGGAGATGGACGACTTCCAGCCGACCATGGATCAGCTCACGGCGCTGTACGGCATTGGATTTGGCCGCGGCATTGGCGTTGATCTCACCGTTGGAAACGGAACGACGGCTCCGCAAGGGCTGCTCAACGCGGCCGTGAACAGCGGGGTGACGTTGGATCCCCGCATCACGGATGACATCAGCAACACGTTGAACGATCTGTTCCAGAATGCGTACTTCTCGGTGAACGCAGCTTACCGTCATTCGCCCAAGTGC
>JACTVF010000076.1 GCA_019695435.1 Methanoregulaceae archaeon
GAGCATAAGGACCTCCCGCGCTCGCGCCTGTTCAGGGGGATGCTCTATGGAACAGGGACAAAGTAAACAACCGGATGCGGCCGTGGTACCGGCGCCGGAAAAATGTTCGGACCCGTACCTCCGGTGCGCCTTCAACGGCGCCGCCCAGACGGCTCTCGGGGTCTCCGGCTCCGCCTTGCTCGCCCATTCGCCGCAGGGGTGCGACTACCTGGTCAACAACGCCTTTGCCTCGCAGGAGTGCGACTACATGGAGACGATGACGCTCTGCACGAAATTATGCGTGGACGAGATCGTGCATGGCGGCGAGGACCTTCTTGTCCGGACCATCCGTGAAGCAAAGGACCTCCCCATCTCCTCCCTGTTCGTGATCAGTGCATGCGGGCCTGAAATTGTCGGCGACGATATCGTTGCAGTATGCGAGACCCTGCAGCCTGAAATGAAGTTCAGGCTCGTCCCCATTCCGTGCCCGGGGTTCCGGGGATCGCAGTACGACGGCATCGACATCTCGCTGGATACGATCCTGAAAAGACTCGTGAAGAACAGCGATGAGAAGATCCCGGACTCGGTCTGCCTTATCGCCCCCCACGCGAACGCCAACCCGACCTGGGTGGCAGATCTGGACTGGGTGAAACTGGCACTTTCCCGGATGGGTATCCGGGTTGTTGCCACGCTCACGCACAAGACTCCCCTTTCCGAGATCGAGTATGTCGCATCCGCCGAGACATCCCTTCTCTTAAGCCACGATGCCGGGCAGAAAGCAGCGGACTATCTTTTTGCAACCTACGGGATCGAACAGGTCTGCCAGGGGATACCCCTGCCCATCGGGATGACCAACACCCGGCGCTGGCTCTCGGCGCTCGGGGAACGGTTTGATGCCCAGAAAACAGCGGAGGGTATGACAGCGGAGGGTGAAAAGATGGTGACGGCGACGTGCCGGCGCAAGTGGCCGATGGCACGGTTCCTTTACCGGACGCCGGCAGCGATTGTTGCCGATGCCACGGTCGGGATCCCGCTCGTCCGGTTTGTGACCGAGGAGATGGAGATGACACCGGAGCTCGTTTGCCTGTACACATCGCAGCGCCCGGTCCGGGAACTGCTGGAGGGGGAATTACACGATCTCGGGCTCAGCCCCCGGGTCGTGTACGGCACGGATGTATACCAGACGAGGAAAAACCTTGCGGAGATCAAACCAAGGGTCGTATTCGGCAGCACGATCGAACGGCATGCAAGCGAGGGGCTCGGGATACCGTACGTGGTTGAAGTGGTGAGGATGATGCGCCAGTTCAGGATGATCAACCGGGAATACTTCGGGTATACCGGTATCCTCAACCTTTTCGAATGCGTCCAGAACGAGTGGACGATGGCGTGGCGCTCAAAAGAGAAAAGATACGAGGCGAAGTGGTGATGAGACGATGAGACAGATCGCGATATACGGCAAAGGGGGGATCGGGAAGAGCACGATCGCCTCGAACCTGTCTGCCGCATTGCACGAGCAGGGGCTCACGGTGATGCAGGTCGGCTGCGATCCCAAGCGGGATTCGACGAGGATCCTTGCGGGGGGAAAGTTTATTCCCGCGGTGCTGGAGGAACACCGGGAACAGCTGAGGGTGGGAAGGGACGAGTATGCAATCAAGCTGGACCATATCGTCTTTAAGTCGCCCGGCGGGATCTACCTTGTCGAGGCAGGCGGGCCGGAACCGGGTGTCGGGTGCGCCGGGCGGGGCGTGCTGACCGCGCTGCAGATCTTAAAGGACCTCCATGCATTTGAGACGTACAAGATCGACGTGGCGATCTACGATGTGCTCGGCGATGTCGTCTGCGGGGGATTCTCAATGCCGATCCGCGAAGGGTTCGCAAAGGAGATCTACCTGGTCTGTTCCGGCGGGTTCATGAGCATCTACGCGGCAAACAACATTGCCCGGGCCGTGCAGCGCCTCGCCCGGCGGGGGGATACGGGTCTCGCCGGAATCATCTGTAACAGCAACGGCGATGAGACGCTCGAACATGCGGTCATCCCGGCGTTTGCAGAGAAGCTGGGGACCTCGTTTGTCCAGTTCGTTCCCCGGAGCCCCGTGATCCAGGCCTGTGAAATGGAGGGCAGGGCCGTTGTCGAGCACTCTCCCGGCTCCCCTGAAGCGGCAATCTTCAGGAACCTGGCAAAGGCGATCATGGCAAATGATTCCCGGGTGATCCCGACACCGGTCAACGACCTGGCAGAGCTGGAGAAGATGTACCGGCAGTACCAGGAGAAAAAATAAGAGGCCCGGTCATTTCATCTTGGTTCCGGTGCGTTCTCATGATGGTTTAATTCCTGACGGAAACTGGTCATGACGGTATCATTTATTTTTTGAAACGCGAAAACGAAAAGAAAGGTGATTATCAATAATCAGCCCCCAATACGGCAACAAACGTATATTTTCTGGTCTGTAGAAAACCGTTTTCGGGTGTCATTATTGCCCCCCCTCTTCGCGCCAATGAGTCCCCAAGGGGGACGGGGCGCTATTAGCGATGGCACCAGAACAGATAATACAGCACTATCGTACGTGGGGGGGTTTGCCCGAGCGGCGGGGGCGGAGCCCCAGAGAGCGGATCTCTCATGCTTTGAGAGTGCGATCAACCTCGACCCAGCCAGCAACAGCCACGACATCCCGAACTTGCCGGAGGCAAGGCACTACACAGCTCATGACAACGGGTTTGTGCTGCCTGGGGAGATGTTGATGTGCGACCGGAAACCAATCGACGGGTCGATCACCCGAAACCTCCCGCAGATGTCATCAATCCAAACAAGCGAGTACCGGCCGCACAGGATGTCGTTCATTCTTGTGCAGGGTTTCCTCAAGGTTTTGGATTGAATTCGATAAAAGACTGCGAGAAATATCCTATGAATTGTGCTGAAAATAAATTTCGGGAAAAATTAATCGTATTTCCGGAACAGCGCTGGGTTCTGCCTGCGAATCCACCAGCGGCGGACTAAAACCCCTCCGACCGTCACAATCACGATCCCCACAATTCCGGTAATCACGGCAAGGACCGGGATACCGGTTGAACCGGCAGGACCTGCATCCGATGCAGGGACCGCCGTGGTCTGGGTCGTCACCGGTGTTGTGGCAGAACGTGAATATGTAGGGACTGTCGTGGGCGCCAGCGGTGTTACCGCGTTTGTTATTACCGTCACCGTCGGGGTCGCAGTCACTGTGGTGGTATTCCCTGTCATCGCATTCACCCGGGTCGTGATGGCAAAGTACGAGAACCCCGGTGTTGTTGCGGTAAAGTAGTACGTATTCCCGGCCTGGTGATCGAACGAAGTCGTGAGTTCTGACCAATGGCCGTCGTGGTCCCGCATGAGCACGATATCCTGAGGGTTCACGCCGTGCTGTGAAAGCCAGCTACCTGCTACGGCGAAGGTAATGGTGCCCTGGCTGATCGATGCCGGGTTCACCCCGACCGGTTGTATCGATGCGATGTAGGCGGTCTGCCGGCCGGTAAGCTGGGTCTTGTCAATTGTATTGGCGTCTGCCATCGTAATCTCAGTCGAACCAAGGGTTGTTGAGGGAACAACGGCGACCGTGATAAATGCACCGGGTGCATTGGCGGTGATCGGTTGGTTGAGGGCAAAGGTCATAGCCTGGCCGGCCGGGGCACCGGGAGAGGTCGCCCCATAGGAACTCCCTCTCCCGGAATCCGCTGCATCGGAACCGCCGCTCATAGGAGGGGCTGCTGTGTAGGTATACTGATCGACTGTTGAAGTCGGGGATATTCCGTAAGGTGTGGTGACGGTAATATCAACGGTTCCGGCTGTCCCGGCCGGGGTGATTGCGATGATCTGTGAATCGTTGGCAGCCGTACTGGCAGTGAACGAGGTTGCCGCTGTACTGCCAAAGGTTACATTGGTCGCTCCGGTAAAGCCTATCCCGGTGATGGTAACCGGGGTGCCGCCGGCAATCGGGCCGGAACCCGGTGAGACGCTGCTGACGGTGGGGGCCGCGGCGTTTCCCGTGAACTCCGAATTCAGGATCTGGAACAAGTTCTGCTGATACACTGTACCGGAGTCATAAACCCTCGCATCGTAATTCATACTCATATTGAGCCGGAAGAGGCCGTCCGGCCGGTTCGATGGCGCGCCCCAACTGTTCACAACAAGCCAGTACGGGTTGCTCGGATCCATAGTGTCATAGCCGACAATTATCACGGCATGTCCTCCGTCTAGTGACTGACCATTGTAGAGTGACGGATCAAACATGGATGCATTTGATCCTGAGCCCCAGAAAGTTTCGATATTGGTCCATCCGGAATAAGGTAAATAGAACCCATACCAAACGGGTCTTTTTGAATCCAGAGCGGCCTCGATATTAGTGATGGCGGTAGAGTTCCCTACCTCAAATGTTGAAATAGTGGAATCTGACAGGGAATTCAGTGTGTATGATGGCGAGGTCGAGATGGAACTGAAGGGTACCGCGGTTGAACCATCGGCATGAGGAGTATAATCTCCATAAGATGCATTCGTATTTGTCCAGGGAATTGGAGACTTGTCCGTATTATACCATTGTTTAAAGGTGTCCAAATCCCCCCCGAGACATGCATAGTTGCCCGTGTCATATTCATATTTCGAGTTGACGTACTGGATGGAAAGGCGGTCACTTATCCCATTGTTAATATTATGTTCGATCTCAAGGGCCCCGGTTGATGCCCAAACCCAGCAGTTTCCGCAATGCCCCTGGTCTCTCTGTGACGGGATATAGGGGAGATAAGAAAGCAGGCTTACTTCACTCAAGGGGAGAGATTGTGTACCACCAACAAGTCCTGCGGGTGCAGAATATTTTGGCTCTGCGTTGATCTCGCTCTGCATCTCATCCAGCTGGTCTTTTGTGAAATGCATGACGGTATATGTTCCCTGATCCGCAGCTGTCGCCACGGAATTATTCCCGTTTGTTCCTGCACAGGCCGGCGCACCGATACCGACCGCGATAGCCACGACAATAACAATGCACAATATGAATACGATCCTGTTCGTAAATTGCCAGTATGGTTTAATCGTTTACTCTCACTTCCAGAACCCGGCGATTAATATATTCCCTCGTGTGCAAAGATAATCCTGATAGGTATCAGCGGCAGAAATATCGAAATGCAAAAATAGAGTCATACCAGTGCTGACATCTCATCCATGCACTCTTTGATCGGGGTGCCCGTTGACAGAATACCTTTGTTCAACCATTCAATATCTTCTTTATTTTTTTGTTTTGAATATCTTATATCTTTAGGACTTATGTCGTTGAATCATCTTGAATCGAAAAACAATGGTCATAGATTCCTAAAAAAGTCGGATTATTCTAAAAAAAGATGAAGCGATTATTATGGTGTTCTTTTAAGAGAATCAATAAAGATGGCAACTGGGTGATTGTCGTTGACGTACATCAGCTCAATCGCATCTTTGGATACTATAGTTCCAAAGTCATATCCGCCGTCATACTCTACGATGGTAAAACTTTTTCCATCATTGCTGAGGGCAGCGGCAAACTGTCGGGAACTCCCACTGTCGTTTGTTCCAGTGACAGACAACTGCCCGGAGAAGAGGCGGTCTTTTTGTTCGGTAATGTTTAACGTTATGGTCCCGTAATTGCCCTCGCTGTATCCAGTACCCTCAAGATTTCCTTTCATTGACCCGGTCCAGTTCCCGGTAAGGTCAGGGGTCGCCGTGGTTGCTTGTGAAGCAGTACTTGTAGAGGTGCATCCGGCACTGTGCAGGAATTATCCCAAGTCCCGTGAAGTTATCAGCACCTGAATTATCCCGAGTCCCGATAAGTAATTAGAACCCGAAGGCCCATTGATGGTTGTAAGAGGAAAAGAGGATGGCGGATCAGGAAACATTTCCCTGCCAGATTTGCGGGATACAGAAGAGGAAAAACGATCTTGTGCCCGCGGAGTCGATTCCTGCATCGATCGTTGATATCATCACAAAGGAACATCGGGAGTGGTCACCAGAAGGATACATCTGTCAGGCTGATCTCAACCGGTTCAGAATACAGTATGTCCGGGATGTAGTGGAGAAGGGAAAAAATGAGTATGTCCCGCTCGAAGGAACCGTCAATAATGGCATGACAGTGGAGGACCATCTCCCTGAAAATGACAATGTCGGATATGAAAAGGGGCTGACCTTTGGCGAACATATCGCCGACGCACTCGCTAGTTTTGCCGGGAGCTGGATATTTCTCGGGGTTTTTGCCGGCATGCTTTTCCTATGGGTCGTCCTGAACTCCTTTATTTTACTATCCAGGCCATTCGATCCCTATCCCTATATCCTGCTTAACCTCGTCCTCTCAATAATTGCTGCGATCCAGGCTCCCGTCATTATCATGAGCCAGCACCGCCAGGCGGTGAGAGACCGTCTCCATGCCGAGCATGATTTCTAGGTGAGTATGCATACGGACTCCGAAATTCACCGGCTCCATAAAAAAATTGATTATCTTGTGACGAATCAGGGACAAAAACTCCTGGAAATCCAGAATATCCAGCTCGAACTTATCGAAGAACTCATTCGCAAAACGTCCTGAGGGTCTGGCGAATCGACATGGAGAGTGCCGCAATTAATGTACGTTTTGTTCCTCGATATGATTTCAGGGCTGCATGGCATTTTCCCAAATGCTCTGCCGAGGCCGCCCTGGCCAGTCTTTCTCCGGACCGGTGCAGGAGGGGAGCATCCCCCTTTTCGCCAAGTTTTTTCTGTATGGGACCGATCCGGGTTCCTCCGGGGTTAATCCACGTGTGTACACGCCGCGTATGCTGCCGGCTCACTGCCACGGATAATGATACCTGCGTGGTATAACACGGTCGAGTTTTTACCAAACGGGGATGTCCCCTCGTAATCATGCCAGCGCGAGAGAAATTCCTGCCTTGGGATCACTCCACGTGTTCCAAGAAGAGCCGGGTCCTCGAAATAGACGTTATCTTTGTCCAAGCCGATCACGACCATGTAGTGACCATCCTCCCAGATATCATTCCACGAGAGATTTGCTTCTCCCGGAACCCGCCAGGCCTGGCATGCGATGATCACCGGAATCCTGTCAGCATTGAGTTGTTCAAGGTCTGCCAGGGAGAGGTTCGTCCGCAGTTCGGCCTGCAGGCCATGAGCCCGGGCCACGCGGACGAGGGCCTCCGGGGGTGTGCCAGATTCTTCGGTAGTGTTCAGCTCCTGTATGAGCGTGCCCTCCCGCTCGTCGATTCCCCAGTAATTAAAAACGGCCTGCAGGGATGCTGCCCCGCAGGAATATGACTGGCTCTGCCGGACATCCGGGACCTGTGTCAGGAGGCCGGGGGGAGATGGGGTGAGCTGGCCCGCGTTTCCCCCCATGTGTTTACCCGCTGATGGGGTTTGAACGCAGCCAGTACAAACGAAGAAGCCCGCAACGAACAGGCAGATCATGAGACAAACGGGGAAGTTCCTGTGCACTTCTGACACCCGGATTATCTAAACATCTCCGGTTACCATTTATATATTTACCCGGTTATGGTCCTGATACGTTGACGGGACTCCGGGAAGAGAATCAGAGATCCTGACAATTTCCACTATGGAATGATTTGCAGGAATTATCCCAATTCCTGAAGTTTTATCAGAATCGTATTTCGCAAAACATATAAATCCATATAGCTTCTGGATTCCTGTGAAATCGGGCACCGGGATTTTTCTGTTTCTCATCATCCTTTGCCTGATTCCGGCAGCTCACGCAGTGAATAATCTCGTCATCACCCAGCCGAGCGCGAACGAGACAACATTTGCTGAGATGCGGGATTTCTATGTCTATGGCATCTTCCCGAACTCCCCGCTTGGGACCCCGGGCAACGTGGAGATTGAACTATTCCATAGATCTTCCTGCACATTTTCTTCGCCCGTGAGCTGCACCGGAAGCCCCCTGCGCCAGATTCAGAGTAATGTCGATCCGATTTACGGTACTACAAACCAGAGTTGCCTTAATCTTACCTTTGTCAACGGTGTCTCGGTAAAAGGGGGGTATGTCCCGGATATTGTGGAGAACCCGGACGGGAGTAACTTTACCGATCCCAACAACAAAGTCGTGGTAACGGACCGGTATTATGCTGGTCTTGTCCTCGGGGGCGTCAATAAAACTTACAACACGACCTACAAAGACAGTTCCGGGACACCCCTCCAGGATCTGATCGCCGGCGATTATACAATTCTTGTGATCGGTCTTGACCGTTCACTCGCCGGTCAGGTTGTTGCAGAGAATATCTCGTTTGGCATCACCAATACCGCACTTGGCACGAACCGACCTCCTGACAACAAGAATGCCCGTGTCAATTATGCCATCCAGCATAACCTCCGGACGTACTTCGATTCGTTTCCCGGTTATTTCTCGGATGGCGGGAGCAACTGGTCTAATTTCGTTGTACGGGCGTACGCCAACAACGGGATTGAAGTAGTAAACGACCTCAGCGGGACGACCCTTGATACAATTGCCGTCGCCAATAACACAATGTTTATGTATAACATTAATTCCGCCAGTACCACGTACTCGGTCGAACTGGCCCCGATCCTGCGGTACAACCTCCAGGATTCGGCGAATACGACATTCCTCTATTACAGTAACGGTGAACCCTTCCTGACCTATAACGACACGACCGGAACCCCCCGTAATGTCGCGTCCATGATCATACCCTTCACCGGCACAAACCGGCTCGCGCTCACCCGGGTCGAGGTCCGTGCCCTGCCCTCCTCGAGCTATGAGAATCTCTATGACCCAAATGATGCTGCACAAAAGACGGTTTACACCGACTTGTCTGGTGGCGTCACCCTTAACCAGCGACAGGAGTTTATTGTTTTCGGGGTCACAAAGCCCATCGCATCGACAGTGGGGGGAACCTCGTATCCGTACTGGTATACAATCGGAAACCGGACCTCCCAGATTGCCTATACCATTACGAATTCAAATGGCGGAACGGTCCTCACAGCGTCCCATGACGTCAATCTCTCCCGGTACTACTCACCCGGGAGCACGACGCGGTATAACTCGCTCTTTGAGTTCGGGTCCGAATTTTCCACTCTTACGGCTCCCGGTACATACCACGTCAGTCTTGTCGGAAAGGATATGTTTGGGAATACCGTCCCGGGAACATCAGCCTCATTTAGCGTGACCGTACTTCCCACGCCGGTCCCTCCTGAGGGTGGCGGTCCCGATGCAGCGGATTCCGGGAGAGGGAGTTCCTATGGGGCGACCTCTCCCGGTGCCCCGGCCGGCC
>JACTVF010000077.1 GCA_019695435.1 Methanoregulaceae archaeon
TTTCTCAAAATAGCCCCTCCCTCCCAAAAACCGCTGCCGGTACCATCCTGCCAACCTCAGTATCCAAACCGAGTACAGTCATTCCAGATGGCGCGGTGACCTCCCCGCATACCGGCAACGTGTTCGTGCAGTGGACGGGACTCGACACCCGCTTGGTTGCCGCTACCACTCCTCGGCCATTATTGCTGCTGCTTTTCGGCTATCGGTCCACCGGTATGGCCGGTACGCATTCCGTGACTAGGGTAGTAGGATGTCGAAAATGTGACTCGAACCGGAGATGACGAATCACCCCAAGTCTGCCCCATTAGCCGACGATACTTCTTGCGACCGAGTTTAAGCGGTGGTAACTCCGCCCCGGTTGACGGCCAAGGTGAACGAGTCACCAAGGTGCGCCTTTGCCGTGTTCTAGTCTCTCGTTCGCGTTTCCCTGTTCGGTTTGTCATGCGTACCTTTTAGCGGGTTAACCTCTCGGATAGGTTTTCACCTCTCCATTTGCCTACTCACACAGCCCGTGTCCTTCCACGGCGCCACTGCACAACTTCAAACTTTTATTGAACCTCCACCAGAAACGGTCGGTTCTCCAGCCACCGTCGATGACGCTCGTTCTTTGCCGCGATACGTGCGAGCGTTGCGGCGTAGTTGGGATGCCTCTCGGGGTGAATCTCTGGGCGGGTCACGCGACTATGACCCGCGCTGCAGGCCCAACAGGTGTGGGGTCCGATCCCGCGATGGGTAATACTACCGGCGCAGGTCCGGCACGAGACACGCTTCTCCATCCGCTCG
Organism: Methanoregulaceae archaeon; assembly: GCA_019695435.1. Classification (GTDB taxonomy): domain Archaea; phylum Halobacteriota; class Methanomicrobia; order Methanomicrobiales; family Methanospirillaceae; genus Methanoregula. Next base: position 784 of record JACTVF010000077.1, read on the forward strand.
GAACCGCCGGAAACCGCTGCAAAATCATCTACGGCACTATATGCCAATGTAATCTCCTTTTCCTTGGCAGGGAGAGAATCGTTTTAACCGATCACACGCCCTGCGACGCGAATGTAGATTCACTCGCACCCTCTCCCCGCCAAAACATACGGTACCAACCTTGGTAGGCCAAAGTCAAGATAATTTTCTTGACTAGGAACGGAAGTGGGCCGAGGTGCTCTCTTTCACCTCAACGCCGGGATAGGATAGACCGAGCCGGAAACTTCTCGCCTGCTGATTCAGGAATGTCTGATCCGCGCAAACCGCTTGGAGAGGCACTTCGCCGCGGGATATCGCCATCACTAACTTACGGAGGTCGGTCACCACGGCTGAATAGTTTGTCTTCGTAACTTGGCCTGCAACCTTCGCCGGAGCCGCTTGGACGATTGCAGGAGCCGCCATAACCGGTTCGTTGAGTATCTGCTCTGCCTCTTCCTTCTCCCCGGCGCTGGCGGCTGCGATGGCATCGGCGAGTTGTTGCTCAATCGCGGCTTGCCGGGCGGCTTCCTGGGCAACACGCTGGGCTTCGGCGAGTATCTTTGCTTGCTCTCGGTCGTAGGCTAGAACCTTAGAACCGAGCGATTCTTTGGCGGCGTTGATGGTGGCGAGATCAGTTCGCTCTGCTTCCAACACCGGCTTCTTCACCTGATCTATGGCCTGCTTAGTGCTCGTGTACAACTCGGTCAATCCCTTGATGCTCGCCTGCAACAAGCGCCCATGGCCAACCGCTAGTTCTTTCGACGCGGCGTCGGTTACGGTAATCGTTTTGGCCGATTCGACAATTGGCGCCCATTCTTTTCGCTTCTCGGTTCTGGCGATGACGAAGGGGCTCTCAGGGCCAAGTATCTCCCCACTCAGACGCTGGATAACGGTTAGTTCTGTGCTCAAGATGTTCTCCTTTTCGACAACTTCCGCATCATAACATTTTGTCTTGACTTTGCAACCATAATCTGTGCTAGAGTAAGCGAAAGGGGAAATAACAACATGACAGAAGCCGCAAAGCAGGCAGAACCGACACGCGCCCTCACCGTGGTCGAACAGAACAAAAAGCAGATCGTCAACATCGTCCAGACGGACTCCTTCAAGAACCAACTGGCGGCTGCACTGATGGGCCGGTTGCCCCAGGACTATGTGATTCGTTCGGCCATCGCAACCCTCAATTCCAATCCAAAAATCCAAGAATGCACCCCGCTCTCGGTAGCGGCTTCGATCCTGCTTCTCGCGCAGGCCGGACTCGCCCCGGAACCGTGGAAGGGGCATGGCTACCTCGTTCCCCGTAGCATGAAGATCAAAGAGAACGGCAAGCCTGATCGCTGGGAGATGCGGTGTACTGCACTCATCGGTTACCGCGGATATTTGAATCTCGCCTACAAGTCGCCAGAGGTCACCAAGGCTATCGCTCATCCAGTTTACGAGGGCGATATCTTTGACTTCGACCAAGTGGCCGGGACTGTCACCCATAAGCCATGGATACGTCCCGAGAAAGACAGGGATGCGCGCGGCAAAATTCTTGGGGCTTACGCCTTAGTGAAGATGAGGAACGGCGAAGCCCTTGCGGAATGGATGCCAGTAGAGGACATCGAAGCAACCCGCACACGGTCGGCGGCGGGTGACTCTGGACCATGGAAAACCGACTACGCGGAGATGGCGCGGAAAACTCCTTTCCGGAGACTATTCAAATGGCTGCCAGATCCGGACCTTCAGCGGATCGCCGCTCTCGAAGAGGCTTCTGACTTTGGCAATATGACTGTTACTCTCGACGGAGCAACCGGAGAAATCATTACTCAAGTCGCCGAATTGCCAGAACCAGAACAGAAGCAGCCCATCCAAATGCCCAAGCGTCAAGAAGCCATCACCGCCGGCACTCAACCGGTTCCCGTCACCATCGAAGCAAAGCCAGCGGAAACCGTTACCGAGAAGCAGACCTCCCCGGTCGGCAGTCATGCGGAAGTAGTCCACGCGCAGCCACAGACCGTTGCTGTAGAGGCCAAGGCCGAGCCGGAGCCCGTCGCAGAGGCCGAAACCACCCCAGAACCGCCAGAAACCGACGGAGAGCCTGTTTCTGAGCCTCCAGCAGCCTTTGTAGGGGAGAACCTTTTCGACGGTCCAGCACCGACCACAACGGTTCCCGCCGAGTCCAAAGAGAAGGTCATCGGCGTCGGCCAGGCGAGTCGGTTGAAGGCGATTATGGGCGCGAAAAAGGTGCGTTCGAAGCAAGACCTCGAGGATTTCAAGAAGGTTTTCGGAATCGAGCATTTGAAGGATCTTCCGTCGAAATATTTGAACGATGCGGAGCGTTGGGCATCCGGCTCAGAAGATAACCGCTTCGACAAACCAATCAGCACTGCGGAGTAGCCAATGGAAATGCTCGGTGTTCTGTTTCCAACTTCGAAACTGCTTGAGAAGGCAGAGTACGGCGAAGCCTCGCAGACGCTGAATCTATTCTTCCGGCCTAGCACCAACAAAGCTGGCGCGGTTTGGCAGTATAGCGAAGTGCCAAAAACCGTTTTCGAGGCTTTGGCAACGGCGGAGTCGGCGGGGAAGTTCTACCATCGCGAAATTAGGGGGAAGTACGTGGGAAAAAACCTAAATGAGTAAGGTAGCGATCCCAGGCGGTTTTTTCGATAGCGATAACCACGTCTACACCGACGAAAAGGGTATGCGGATCGCGAGCGTCACGCAAACGCTGGCTGGCCTCGGTATGGTTAATTATGACCGCGTGCGAGAGGAAGTGCTCGAGCGGAAGTCCGCAATCGGCGTAGCGACTCATGCTGCCATTCAATATCTTTGCGAAGGGACACTGGACTGGGATTCGGTTGCCGAAGAGGCGATGGGGTATGTGGTCGCCGGCGAAACTTGGATGCGTGAACAGAAGTTCACATCGCTCTCCCAGGAAGGGCAGGGAATTGCGGAGATTTCAGGGATGAAATTCGGTTTTCAGTATGACCATTTAGGCGAGATGGACTACAAGGGTCGGCGCCGCAAAGTGATTCTCGACCTGAAAACCTGCGTTGCCGCGAGTCCAACATGGCGGTTGCAAACTGCGGCGTACGCTCTGGCCGCACCCAGACTTCCGCCCGGAGAACGGTATTTGCGAGTGATTCTCCAACTCAAGGCGGATGGCAGTTTTAGGCCACACTATTTTGAAGATAGGTCCGATGAGCAAGCCTGGCCGCATGTTTTATTTACCTATATCCTTGGTCTCAATATGGGTCTCTACACGCTCGAGGCCGCAGCATAAGGTAGTATCAATCCACACGAGGGTAAGCAATGAAGGCACCATTCAAGCCACTGTACGACAAACTTCTCGTCAAAAAAGATGAGAAGAAATCCGAAGTCGCCGGTTTCATCGTCCCAGAATCCGCCAAGGAAAAACCGGAGTCTGGAATCATTCTGGCCGTCGGTCATGGGCGGCTACTCGCCGATGGTCAAGTCATTCCGCTACAGGTCAAACCGAATGATCACATCCTGTTTGGGAAGTGGTCCGGAACCGAAATCAAGATCAAGAACGTCGAATACCTTCTGATGGACGAATCGGAAGTGTTCGGGTTCCTGCTGCCCGAGGAAGAAGAGGAGAAAACCGTTGAGTAAGCGAATTCTGCAAGGGGAAGAAGCACGTCAGGCATTGCTGGCTGGCGTCAATATTATGGCCGATGTGGTTGGATCAACCATTGGACCAAGAGGCCGCACGGTCGTCATCAAGCGGCAGTACGGCAATCCCATATCGACCAAAGATGGCGTTTCCGTCGCACGCGAGATAGACATCAAAGACCCTATCGAGTCGGTTGGGGCTCAGATGATCCGCGAGGTTGCCACGAGAACCGTGGATGCTTGTGGGGATGGCACGTCGACCGCGACAATTTTGGCTCGTTCTATCTTTGCCGAAGGGGTAAAACTCATTGCTGCCGGCGCGGATCCGGCCGCTCTCAAACGTGGAATCGACGCAGCGGTTTTGGCGATTATTGGAACCCGCAATGAAACCTCCAACAAGTACGAAGGCGGTGCGCTGCAATCCATCTCCATCCCCGTTTCTGGCGACATGATTGCCCAAGTCGGCACTATCTCCGCCAACGGCGATACCGAGATTGGCAAATTGATAGCCACGGCAATGGAGAAGGTGGGTACAGATGGCATCATCACCGTCGACAACAGCAATACGATCGAGACCACGCTCACCGTTGTGGATGGAATGCAGTTCGACCGAGGGTTTATCAACCCCAATTTCATCAACGATTTTGAGCATCGTTTGGTCGATCTAACCGCCCCGGACGGTAAGTACGTCTACATCCTCATGGTTGACCGCAAGATGTCGACCTTCATTGATATGACTCCTTTCCTTGAGGCCATCAAAATTGATGTGCGACCGTTCCTGATTATTGCCGACGACGTGGAAGGTGAAGTGATCCAAGCAATGGTGATTAACAAACTCAAGGGCGTTGTCCAGAGTTGTGCTGTAAAGTCCCCAGGCTTTGGAGACCGCCGCAAACATATTCTGCACGACATTGCGGTTTTGACTGGCGGTACAGTGATTTCGGACGACACCGGAACTACTCTCCAAACCGTGAAACTCGAACACCTCGGCAAGGCCAAGCGAATCGTGATTGACAAAGACTCGACTACCATCATCGACGGTATGGGACACCCACTCAAGATTGAGGCCCGGGCTGCGGATATTCGGGCAGCGGTCGAAGCCGCCACAACTGACTATGACCGTGAGAAACTTCGTGAGCGGTTGGCTAAACTTGCCAGCGGAGTCGCCATCATCAAAGTCGGCGCCGTTACCGCAGTCGAACTGAGTGAACGAAAGGACCGCGTTGACGATGCGCTCCACGCCACTCAAGCTGCGGTCGAGGAAGGCATCGTACCTGGCGGTGGAACCGCGCTGATCCGTTGCGCGAACTGGGTACAAAATGTCGCTAACGCCCTCTCTGGAGACGAGCGGTTTGGCGCGAACATCATCCTCAAGGCGCTAGAGGTGCCTCTCCGCCAGATTGCTGAAAACGCGGCTGTAGATGCCGGCGTAGTCGTCCGCGACGTATATGCAACCAAAGACCCGAACGGCGGATACAACGTCGTTACAGGGCAGGTAGAGAACCTTGTGGACTCGGGTGTAATCGACCCTTGTAAAGTGGTGAGGGTCGCACTACAAAACGCAGCATCAGTCAGTTCCCTCATGCTGACAACCGCGAGTATCTTGGTTGAGATGCCGGAACCGCCAACCCCTCAACCCGCTCCGGTAGCGTTCCAGTAAGAGTTCTCCCCAGAACAGCAAAAGGCCCGGGCGGTTTCTCCCGGGCCTTTTTTATGCGGGTATCTTGTTCCTGTTGTGTTCGACCAGTCTCACTATCCATTTTTTGAACTGTTCGAGAGATAAATCCTTTTTGGCAAAATTGCATATGTTACAGCAAGGGACACAGTTATCTACGGTGTAACCTACTTTGCTGTCAGTTCGATCAATTCCGTTTATGTACGCCCCTTTCCCATAGAAAACAACGAGCCTCGAAGGCAGTCCACAATACTCACATGGACTTTGGACAATAGAAACGAATTGATCGAAAGTAAGATCGAATACATATCCGCGTCTCTTAGCACCACTCCTATAGGAGATTAAACTTTTTCTGAGTACATACTCTTTCTCGGGATGAGCATCTTTCCTCTGGTTTTTGAGTCTGGCTCTTTTACCGCGCCCTTTTCCGTGGCGTCCTATGTCATTTAATCCTTCTGATTCGCACACCCGCTGCACGGTTCCGCGTGATGTGCCAACTTTTTCGGCAATCGATTTTAGATTTAAGAATGAGTGGAGGCGCAGGTAGAGTATTCGGTCCTGAAGAGGCTGAGAGAGTCTAAAAGGCATAAGCGAGGCTCCAAAACAACTGTTTCTGGAGCACGAACAAAGCGGCTCATGCTTTTTCTGTAGTGGAGAGAGGTTCGGGGGAAACCCGAACCTCTCTCCTTATCTTACTGCTGTGCTTCGTGCTGTTGGATGAAGTCTAGCGTGGCTTCGCTGAAACCGTCGATATGCAGCCACTCACCATAACCGATACCGTTGCGATCCGCACCGACGTTGATGAGGTAGTTATTCTTACCAAACGGTTTTGCGCTTGCTGGCTTGTTCACCAGGTCGCAGTCTTGCTCGTCCGTGAAGACCACAATGCGGTCAGCATCGGATTCCTTCTCTCGCAGCAAATCGACAACCTGCTTCAGGAAGATTCCGCCACCACCTATCGCTCGATAGGTGTTCTCGTATCTGAGAAGGTCACGGAGTCCGAATCCGCGACGTGGGGGAACCAGCATCGTTGCATGCTGTCTCCGCATGTCGTCGCCGGCGGTCGCGTAGATCACGACCTCCTCGCAGACCTCACGGAGCAACATAGCCAAGGCCGCAGCCGCACTCAACCTATCCAATTCGGACTTACCGGAGATTTGGCCATGCATCGATCCAGAGCAGTCCACTACTAGGACGGTCTTCCCAGTCAACTTGGTAGCGCCCTCAAGGCAGCGGAACATTGCCCCCTCCAACTCAGGTTCCAACTTCGGCGCATACTTCGCCGCCGTGATGAACCGGAAGGGGAGAACACGCTCTGCCTTCATCGTGGCCAGAGCCTCGCGAATAACCGAAGTATCGACCTTCGCTTCCTGCATGTTCCGCAAATTGCGAAGTAGGGCCAATGCGCCCAGTTGCTTCTCAGCAATGAGCCGAGTAAAGGTTTCCTTCTTGTCGGCACCGGCGGAGAGATTCGATTCCCATGTATCGGGAGCCGTCAGTTCGTTCTCGGCCAGTTCCTTCCACAGCGCGGTTTGTTCCTGATTCCGAGGCTTCGCGTGGACGAGGAAAAGCACGTCGCGCATCTTCACCTGGCCGTCGCGGTTGGCGTACTTAGACAGAGCATAGCGGTCGAACTTCTGGAACGCCGCGGCGAGCCCTTTCTTCATCTGCGCGGTCAAAGGTGCCTTCTTTGGCCTCCAGTACATCGCAATCAGTTCTGCCATCTCGTCCGGCCGCTGGACGCAAGAAGCGATTGCTCCAGATACGACCGCACGGGCCTCTTCTGTCTTGGCCTGGATAAGCGCCACAATGAGCCATAGAGGAGCATGGCGCAACTTGAACTTTGTGCGAGCCTCGTAGGCAATGTTTGCAACGATTCCGGCGCCGTCCTTCAACTTCAACACCTCGGCAACCTCTTCGTGTATCCGCTCGGCGATTTCGACACCGGACTCATAGAACGTGTCTTCGAACAACATGCAGGCCATGACTGACCGGCGCAACTGTTGAATTGCGTTGATGCGAACGGCTACCGCGCCCTCATGGGTATGAATAGGTGGCGTCTTTACTGCTACATTTGTGCGCATAATTCCCCTTTCGTTGTAATAGAAAAGAGCCGCCCCGAAAGGCGACTCTTGTTTTGATCGGGAAGAACAGGCTCTCACGGTATTTTTCGCGCTCTGCCAACTGAGCTACGCCTGACCGAAATCAGGCGGATGGACTCGAACCACCGACCTCGTCTTTAGCAAGAAGTAACCGTAAAATTCACTATCCCGAACATCAAGAGCCGAGAACATTTGCAACGATTTTGCCTACCATTAGGCGTCTCTCTTTGCGAGAGACTGGATTCGAACCAGCGATGAAATCGTTACTACCACTACGGCCCAACTTATCCCCAGAGAACATTCGCATTCGGTTATCCCTTGCGGGAATCGGTATTTGAAGTATCGAAGTAACCGCTTGCTATCACTACTGGAGATCAAACTTTTGTCGAGGAACCGGCGAAACCGGAAGTTGCCCGAAGGCATTCTGTTCAAGAGAAGTATCCGATCTCTTCACCATCGACAAACATCACTCTACCCTTCTTCTTGACCGATTGCAAGAGAAAAGTTGGGAAAAACTTTACTTCTCCTTTTCAAGATAACGGTTTGACACGAGTTTCAGGTGGACACGGCCCAAATGGTCGTCCCGGCGATCCTTTACAGGCCGAACCACAATGCCCTCCCGGATGTGACCAGCCTTTGGAATCAGGCTCGGACCGTCAGACAAGGCTACCAGCGCATCGAAGTCAAATGGGCCACGGTAGACTAGGGGAGCAACGCCGTCTGTCGGTACGTCCACAACCCAGTCATCGAACTCTCGCCATTCGCCGTTTCGGAGAACATCAAACGCCCGGAAGAACACATCATTTGGCCCGGCACCATATTTGAGGCTTTGGACGTTTCCGAAGACCTCGCCATAGAGGATATCTCCCGGATGCTTACGGCAAAACTCCTCAATCCACGGATGAGCGGCAAGAGCCTTCCACCACAGATTGCCGGAGTTCGGAGTTTTCCACTCCGTCCGGCTACCGCAGTACATCCGATCCTCGGTCGGTGCGAATACAAACCGCGAGTTGGCGCCGTGAATCTTCTCGGTTG
>JACTVF010000078.1 GCA_019695435.1 Methanoregulaceae archaeon
ATACTCCTGATAGGTAAAGTTAATCCGGGTGTCCTTTTTAATTTAACTGTTCTTTTCGGGGTTTTTTCGAAATAGTCCCCTTCCACTGCACCAAAACTGTATTTCCCCCGGTACATGGAGGACCCGGTCCTTTCGGGCCATTACTGCCGTAATTCTGAACGCAAATCAGAAATATCAACAAATGAAAGGGTTATTCATGAGTTCCACAACCATAGCAGCCGCGTTTATCGCGCTTTTTTTCTGTGCGCTGTTTGCCGGGTGCACGAGCCCGACTCAGGCACAGATACAACCTGTCGGTACCACGGTCACGACACCGATGCCTGAAACCACCGCACCGGTCGTTCCCTCAGCCACCACCTTTGAGCCCGTCGCCCCGCTGCCCGCCGATCAGGTGATCTATCTCTCACTGACCAAAGACCGGCCCACCGGCAAGATCACCCTGTTGTGCAGCGGTGGGCCCGGCATGATTGCAGCCCAGGTCATCAAGCTCCGTGTCACCCTCGCGGACGGGAGCGTGGTCGAGAAGCAGCTCACGAATGACAACGGTCAGATCTCAAGTGATGCCTCTATCGTCATTCAGGGAACCCTCGACGGCACCGATAACGGCGAGGTCTGGGTGACATCAGCCGGCAAGGTTTACAAGGTCATCGACCAGGATCTTGCCTCCACCAATCCCTATTCATGATCTTTTTTATGGGGCGCATGCAATCCCGTTCATACTCCTGACTGCAGCAGTCCGATCCGGTCGGCATACTTCTGCATGCTGTATCCGAGAGCCAGTACAGTGAGTCCCACGGCACACAGGACGATCCACTGCTCCACGCCCGCCATCCCAACCGAAAGCCGGGCGACCAGGTTGAGCGGATTGTACGGCAGGGCGAGCACAAAGAGGAGGATGACGACAAGGGCAGTCGAGAAGACGAACTGTGCCGCTGTCCGCTCCCGGTAGTGGAGGGCCACGAGCGCCCCGATCAGGATGAGAAGCAGGGAGGCGAGGGTGACATGAAGCAGGATGAGGACGGGATTTTCAATAGCAATCCCGTTTGCCATCAGGAGAAAAAGCCACGCACCTGCCTGGAACGGGACAAGGATTTCACAGGCAAGCACCTTGCCCCAGACCATCTCGGCAAATGTAACCGGTGTGGAGACCAGCGTCTCCAGCGTCTCGTGCTGGTACTCCTCGGTGATGAGATCGATGATGAGCGCCGCAGAGATGATGCCCGGCAGGAAGACCAGGAGCGGAACCAGAAGCCCGTACACGAACTCAAAGAAATCCCCGCTTCCGGCAGAGGGCGGGATCTGGACCGGAACGGGCGTGACATCGAGCCGGCCGGCGCGGATCGTTCTGAGGTCTTGTTCATATTTCACAAAGACATCCTTCATCTTCACGTCCACAACCGCCCCTTGAAGATCGTTGGTGAGCGTGTACAGCGTGATCGTTACCGGATCTTCTGCGCCGGGCGGGGTGCCGGGGGCATACACCACGGCGGAGATTCTCCGCTCCTTGAGCAGTTCAACGGCGGTAGAGAGGTCTATCCTGTCCACCCGGAAGTCCGGGCTGTTCTCCAGGTACCCGAGCAGCGGGGACTCTTTTCCCGCGTACGCGACATCGTACCGGAAGTGCGAATATCTCGAGAGCGATGAGGGATCGTACATGGACGTGAGCCCGACCATCAGGAACGATGAGAAGAGCGCAATGAAGACCTGGAGCAGGACGGCAAGGAGGATCGTCTTTTCGGAGAAGAGCCCCTGGAACTCTTTTTTCGCGATGATGGCGACGTGCCGGGTTTTCATCGGATCCACCCCAGGATGAAATACAGGTTATAGCAGCAGTGCAGTACCGTTGCGGCAGCGAGGCCCGGGAGGAGTCCATTTTTCCCCCAGACCTTCAGAGAGCAGGCAACGATGAGGATGCAGGCTAAGTGGAGCAGAAGGGGCATCCAGAGCACGCCCAGTGACAGAAAGAGGACGCTCCCGAAGATCGACTCGGTGATCTGGGCGAGCGTGGCAAAGAGCAGGAGTTTTTCCCCGACAAGAAAACCGATTGCGGTGGCGGCGCAGGCACAGACCAGGTGTTTCCAGGAAAAGAACGCAGTATCCCGCACAAAGAGCGTGTAGATGCCGGCCGCCTTTGCCATTTCCTCGATGAGCGCCGCAACTACCAGCAGGAGCACGAGCGAGTACGGCATCGGCAGGTTGAAGAAGACGACGAGACCCATCATCTGCGACATGAAGACAAACGGGATCGAGCATGCGGCAAGGAGAAAGAGCGCCGCGTACGGGTGCTGTTGCGGGAGGATCCCGGCAAGGAATTCGCGGATCCGGGGCAGGAACTTTTTTTCTGAAAAGAGGCGTTCCTCATTGAAGTTCCGGGCCGCGATGTAAAAGAGAATGGCGCCGGTCAGCCAGAAGAGCACGGTGGAGTACCCGTAATCCGCAAGAGTCCACGCAGTTCCCTGGATGGTGAGCACGATCAGCGTGAGCGGGGAGATGAGGCTGATGACGTGGACGTTTGCAAAGATACTGGGGAAGAAGAGGTATGACGTGGCCACGGTCGAGAAGAAGATGGAGATAAAGGAGAGCTCCTTGAAGCTCCGGGCGAGCATCCCGATGATAAGCGCATTTGCCAGGAAAAAGATGATGATCGGGATGAGGGGGAGGAGGACGAGCGGTGAGGCCCTGATGTAGAGCGTGATCCCGGCGCAGATCGCGAGCATCCCGAGGAAATACGGGAGCATCTTTCCCAGGATGATGGACGAGGTCTTCACAGGCAGGGAGAGAAGGACCTCGCCCTTTCGTTCGATCCGCTCGTTCATGATGCTCATCATGAAAAACTGCGAGGTGAAGTACAGCGGGAATATGAAGACAAAGACGAGGATGATCGAGTCAAAGGGAAGCGGGGGCGAGAGCTGGTCCGGGGTCACAAACGTACCCATAACAGACTCATGCGAGGAGAGGACATCCGTGTACCGGGAGACCTGTGTGTTCTGTGAAGATGACGTGACCAGTTCCTGCCTGAGCTCGTCCTGCGTGACGCCAAGCGTGGGCGAGGGTGTAGGGACATTCTTGACGGTGCCCTGCGGGACCGGCGGGCCCTGTCCGGGTGCCACCTGCACGTACTGGCCGTTCTGTGTGGCGGTGAAGTTGAGCTCGCTTTCCACAGACTGGGTATCGATCCAGAGCGGGTATGCGGCGAAGAGATCGTTCTCGCCCGTGTAGACGCTGTTTCTGTACTGCGTATAGTCCCGTTCGAGGGTGTTGAGTGCCGATCGTCCCTTCTCGGTCGTGCTGGCATATACCACACCCTTCACGATAACGAGATCGTACGCTCCGCGGTTGTCTGCGAGTGTGGCGTCTCCGGCTTCGTATACCGTGAACCGTGCATCTGAAGAGAACAGTGCGGCGACCTGTGGGTCGTCAATGCCTATCCGGTACATCCCGTCCTGGATATGCAGGCCGTTCTGGGCGGCAAAACCGGTGACGATGACCAGGAGCACGAAGAGAACGATGGCGACCGGCAGGACGTTGCGCGACATAACCGAGAAGGATTTTTTTACCTCCCAGCGAGCGATGGTTACGATGTCCCTGCCTGCACTCATGGATTGCCGTCTCCGGATCCCCTTTTATAGGGAACGGCCGTGATACCCAATAGTGTGGGTAACGGGGTCAAATACTGATCGCTCCTGGCAAGCCGGCATGGGCGGGATGCCCCCATCCCAACCTATATGTCCCCGACTCCACAAGTCTAAATAACAAAAAAGTTTTAAAAAACCCGGCACATCCCCGGAGAACCTGCCGTGATCACTGCCAGCAACCTCGCCAAACGCTACGATGGCTTTACCGCTCTTGACGATGTGAGTTTCTCGTTTCCTGACGCCGGCATCTTCGGGATCGTCGGGCACAACGGGGCCGGCAAGACCACTCTTTTGAAGATTATCGCAGGACTGGTCGCACCCTCGTCCGGAGACCTGTCCGTCAACGGGATTGATGTTGTCCGTGAACCCGTAGCACTCAAGGAGATGCTGGGCTACCTCCCCGAGGAGTCAAGACTCTATGAAACGATGACCGCCGAGGACTATCTCGCGTTCTTCGGCGAGATCTACGGGATCGAAAAAGAGGAGATTGCGGTCCGGACCCGCCGGCTCTTTGCCGCCCTGTCGCTTGAACCGAACGGCAAGAAGCTCGGAGAGTTCTCCAAGGGCATGAAGCGCAAGACCGCGATTGCCCGGTCGCTCATCCACGACCCGAAGTTCCTTGTCTACGACGAACCGACCAGCGGGCTCGACCCGATGACCTCGCGGTTCATCGCTGAATATTTAAGAAAACTGAAAAATGAGGGCAGGACGATCGTGCTCTCTGCCCACAACCTTTACCAGATCGAAGCGATCTGCGACCGGGTGATGATCCTTCGGCGCGGAAAGGTGGTGGCGCTGGGGACGATGGACGAGCTTCGCGAGCAGTTCGGCTCGATCACGTACACGATCTGGTTTTCCGCAGCCGATCCGGCCCGCATCGACCGGCAAGCGGTGCCGTACCGGCAGGATGAGAGGGGCCTTGCCTGCGACGCCGGGGATATGGCCGGTCTCAACGTGTGCTCTGCTGCGATCACGGCTGCCGGCGGGAGGGTGGAACGGATCGAGTCCCGGTACCCCTCCCTTGAAGAAATGCTGGTTGCGGTCGGGAAGTAGAAACAGACCGGTGTTGTTTCCGGCACACAAAAAAGGTCGGCAGGAAACCCGGGGCTGCATCCGGGAACCGTTACGCGATCCGCACCGCTGCGCCGCTGTTGCGTGCAGAGGTGACGAGCGTGGCTCCTCCCCCGATCTCCTGCATGAATGACTGTGCTGCCCGTTCAATCTCCTGCATGCCCGTATCGCCGATGGCGTACAGGGTCGGGCCAAACGAACTCATGCCAGCTCCTGCTGCCCCGGCCGCACGCACCGTGTCAAGGAGACCGGTGACCTCCCTGGGCTGGAAGGAGAGTTCGACTTTCTTGAAACCGAGTTCCTGGACGGTATTGACCGATGTGCCAAACCGGTCGAGATCCTGTTCCGCAATCCCGGGGAGCATCCGCATCAGGACCTCATGGCAGAGCGTCCTGACCTCGTCAACCGGGACCGGGCAGCAGGTCCGGAAGATCTCGGCCTCCCGTGTCCCGCTCGCCCCTTCCGGGAGTGCCGGGATCGCAAGCAGGATGCGCCAGTCACGGGGAAAATCGTGATGCATGAGCACCGGCGGCGGCTGTACGCCAATTGACGCAGAGGATGGCGCAAAGCCGGTTTTTTCGCAGCCCGGCCCGAACCGGTGCCCGCCATCGAGGATGAAACCCCCATGCTCAAATGCGGCCGTCCCGATTCCGGAGGTCCCGCCGCGCCCGATCATCCGGGCAAGTTCTCCCGTGGTCATGGTTTTCCCGTACAGTTCGCAGCAGGCCCGGGCCGTGGCAAGTGCCAGCTGGGAACCCCCCCCAAGGCCGATATGGACCGGGAAGTGTTCCCGCACCGTCAGCGACACGCCAGCCCCCGCGTGAATACGGGCAAGCACCTGTTCTGCAGTGTCCCGGACCAGAACCGCAGTCCGGCGGTCACAGCCACGGACCTCAACTGAAGGGCCTGCCTGTGCCTCAAGAAGAACCGAGGGGTCGTCAAGGGCAATACCGATCCCGCCGTCGACTCTTCCCAGGCTGCCGTTCATGTCGAGCAGCGTGATATGGATGCGCGATGGTGTCTGGACAATCACCCTGCGCTCGTCAAGGAATTTGTTGTACGGGAACTGCTCTTCGATGAAGATGAGCGGTTCCCCGCCGTGGATAATCTGGTACTGGCGCATCAGGAGCGGTTCGTTTCTGCAGACTGAAAAGATCCCGCTCACGTCGTCCTTTGCGGAGGTTACCCGGGCGGTGAGGATCTCCCTCCTTGCCTCGATATGATGGCGCTCGATGATCCTGCCGATCGGGATGTCGGCTTTCATGAGGTCGTCCCGGAACTCCGGTGCCAGCCGGGCAACCGGTGTCTGCGATTTCGCATAGACCAGCACTTCCCCGGTTGTCGCGTCACAAAGCTCCACGATCCGGTGGTTTACTGCATCCCCCGGTGCAATGTTGAGGTGTTCTGCGGCAAGGGTATCGGCTTTTACGACTTCCTGTTCCCGGGTCCGGACCGAGACCGGGTGACCGGTGACCGACTCCAGCAGTTGCGTGACCGATCCGTCAGTGCCCAGGAGAATTTTCTGCACAGGAGAGAGCCTGCCTACATGCTCTTCTATCTCTTTGAAACGGTGTGCAATGTCCATCCACACAACCTCCGTGCCGGGAATATTAAGGTTACTGATCCGGCCGGGTCATCACAGTAAAATGGCAGTCATCGTTTCGAAGGAGGCCGGCGGGCCCCCTTCCGGTTCTGCGGGGGATGGGACGGGTGCGGCACCTGCGAGCTGATCGTGTCGATGGCATCTGCCGTGAGCCGGCCCTTCAGGCCGATAACATCGCCTGCCCGGAGCACGCTCACCTTTGAGGTGAGGACAAAACTCTCGCTGAAGAGATCGAGGCCGCCTTCTGCAAAATCATCAAGCCCGATGGGGATGCAGGGCGTGTCTAAAGAGGGTCTGCTGCTGACCGGACAGACGCAGAGGTCCCCGTTCCCCCGTGCGGCCACGACAACGGCAGGTCGGGTCTTCGCACCCCGCCTCTCCTCAAAGGGAACCGGGGCAAGGATCACGTCGCCCCGCACATAGCGTCCCATGTCCCGGTACATTCCGGCGCCATATCCCATAAGGCAATTGCCCGATCCTGCCCCGGCTGTTGATCCGTACAAGGAAAAAAAGACAGCCTGACCTGTTGGCAGTGCTGACAACCGGGCGGGGAGAAACCCTTTACGTGCGGGCGGTGGATGATCGGATCATACCACGGTGGTGACAGAATGCAGTTTGCAGATTGTGTGATGCAGCGGTATGCGACCAAGAAGTTTGACGGGAAGACAATTCCCGAAGCCAAGGTGAACGAGCTACTGGAGCTGGTGCGGTTTGCACCGTCGGCCCTGAACGTCCAGCCCTGGAAGATCAAGGTGATAACGGATAAAAAGACAAAAGAAGCGCTCCGGCCGGCCTCGAACAACCAGGAGCAGATCACGACCTGTTCGCACCTGCTCGTCTTCTGTGCGGATGCGGATTATGACAGCCTGATTAAACGGCTCGGGGCGCTGATGACCGCGAACCACATCCCAAAAGATGTGGTCGAAAAAGTGACCGGCATGGCAGCACAGTTTGCCGCGGGGATGTCCAAGGAGCAGCAGGCCGCGTGGTCGCAGGCGCAGACCTACCTTGCGCTCGGAAACGCCCTCAACGGCGCAAAGTCGCTTGGCTTTGACTCCTGCCCGATGGGCGGGTTCGACCCGAAGGCCTATTCCCGGATCCTCAAGATCCCGGGACACCTAACACCGGTGATGCTCTGCCCGATCGGGTATGCAGCGGACAAGCAGGGACCGAAGATCCGGTTTCCTATCAGTGAGATTGTGTTCTGAGGTGGAGAAACCCTCGCACATTTTTGGCTTTTCTGAGTGGCTTGGCTGACGAGCAAAAACTCCGCAAATGGGGGGAGGTCACACCCGGATCAGGTACGACCCCCCCCCATCCGCCCCTGATTCATTCTGCCCCTTATTTTACACATATTTCACATCATAAAATGGAATTTTCTGACTCACAAAATCCTCTAAACCCCCAGGGGGGGTCGTACCCCTCTTTGGTGTACTGTCACGACCCCATGATCCTGCAACCTTGGCACTCAAATTACTGTCAGAAAATTGCCCGGACCTGGATACAAGGAGTTGCCGGGAAAACTGCGGGAATAGTGGGGGGGTCATATCAGGATCAGGTACGACCCCCCCAGATTATCTATCACCTCTCCGTCATTTTTTTGATATCGACGAGAGCCAGGCCCGGGGTCCTTCGGCCCGGGTGCGGCTCTCGAAGACCGCGGGCCTGATGTAATTGATGGACCACCCATCCTGGAAACTATCCTGTATCTCTTTCTGCGTTACCCTCCTCGG
This sequence comes from Methanoregulaceae archaeon, assembly GCA_019695435.1. GTDB lineage: Archaea > Halobacteriota > Methanomicrobia > Methanomicrobiales > Methanospirillaceae > Methanoregula. Next base: position 8,043 of record JACTVF010000078.1, read on the forward strand.
GCCGTATCCGCCGGGTTCCAGTTCGGAAAAGCAGAGCATGAAGTATTTCCCGGCCGGGGACAGGACGGCTGCAAGGTTATCCACGAAGACCGGGCGGTCTTCATCGGACAGGGTATGGAAGAGCCCTGAATCGGTGGCGGTATCGAACGTCCTGTTGAGCCTCGCGAGGTCCAGTGCGTTCAGGACAAGAAAATGCACCGGGAGTCCTCTTTTGGCAGCCTTCTCCTGTGCCTTCTGGATCGCGAGGGGGGCGGAATCGATCCCCCACACGTCATGCCCTTCCCCTGCAAAGAAGAGGGCATGTTCCCCGGTCCCGCACCCTATGTCGAGAACCGATCCTGTTATCTCACCCCTCCGGACCAGCTCAACGAACTCCTTCTGGGGCCGGCCGATGTCCCAGGGAGGTGTGCCTCGGTATGCTGAGTCAAAGAAATCCATACCTCACCATAGTTTCTGATAGGCTTATCATTATTTCTTCACGACACGGCAGCACACCGGGGCACCACCATCCGGTGGGCACGAACCGACACCGGCCATCCACGCATCAAAGACGGCCAGGTTTTTTTAAGAGAAAGGGGGTCGTCACCGAAACAGATCACGCATCGTTCGGGCATGATGAGGAGATTGTTACCCCACCTCCATGTGCGATAAGTGCCGCCGCCCCCGCGGCGGATCAGAAAAAATCTCTATTAGCGTTCCCAGCCCTGTCGTGCCCCAATGGGACCCTGAGGCGGGGTGACCTCACACTATTGTCTTGGCTTTTCAGAGAGGCCGGGCCGATGAGCGCGGAAAGGAACCCTCTTTCACCGTCTCCCGTGCCCCTTCTTTCCCCCATGATGCGCCCCTCCTTTATCCTTCTTCTGCGTTTCCTCCTTTTCCATCCCCTCGCTCTCCAGCTCCGCGATGATGTCGAGCGGATCGTCCATCTTCTGTGCAAGCTCCACGATCTCCAGCAGCCGCTCGATGCCGATGAAGTGTTCGGACATCACGCGGGCAAGGGGCGTCAGCTCGATTTTTGACCCCTTCTTCTGCACGAGCCGGTGGGCGACGAGCTCCGGAAGCACCGGCTCCATGCTGCCCACCATCGTTGAGTTGATCCGGGCAAGGTCCGCCTCCTCGCCCCCGCAGGCAACCGCGTTTGCCACGTACTCCTCCGAACTCTGTT
>JACTVF010000079.1 GCA_019695435.1 Methanoregulaceae archaeon
ACTGTTCCCCTCATCACCGGTGATCGCCCTCACCGCGACGGCCATTCCGGAGGTACGGAGAGACATCTGCCAGCAGCTCGGCCTCGCAGAGGTCAGGGAGTTCGTGGGCAGTTTCAACCGGGAGAACCTGACGTACCGGGTGATCCCCAAGAAGAATCCGCTGATCATGCTCGCGGATTTTCTCTGCCAGCACAGGAACGAGGCAGGGATAGTCTACTGCATGAGCAAGAAAGAGACCGAGGAGATCGCATACGAACTCCGGAAAAAGGGGTTCAATGCGCTCGCCTACCATGCCGGGCTGCCCCGGCCAGTGAGGGCGGACGTGCAGGATGCGTTCCTGAAAAACGCTGCGCAGATTGTCTGCGCCACTGTCGCGTTCGGCATGGGAATCGACAAGCCTGATGTCCGCTTCGTGATCCACTACGATCTCTCAAAAACGGTCGAGTCCTACTACCAGGAGACCGGGCGGGCCGGCCGTGACGGGAAACCTGCCGAATGCATCCTCTTTTACAGCAGGGGGGATTATGCCCGGGTCCGGTCGATGCTCGAACACGATGAGGGTGGCGAACGCCCGGTCCGGATCGCATTAAAAAAACTCCAGGATATGACCGGGTACTGCGAGACGACTGGCTGCCGGCGTGCCTTCCTGCTTTCGTATTTTGGCGAAACACCCGATGCAGGGAACTGCGGGTCGTGTGATACCTGCGCACATCCTGCGGCATTCATCGACGGCACGGAACCGGCCCGCCTGATCGCCGCGTGCGTGCAACAGCTGCCATCCCACTTCGGGATAGAACTTATCACTGATGTCCTGCGGGGAAAAAAATCGGCAAAGATCGAAGCATACCATTTCGACCGCCTCCCTGCATATGCAACCGGGAAGCAGTACTCAAAGGAAGAGTACCGGGTCTGGATCAATGATCTGGTCCGGCAGGGGTATCTCGCGAGAACCGGTGACAAATACCCGGTCATTGCCCTTACCGCAAAGAGCAGCGGGCTGCTCGCCGGGACTTCCCGGGTCCGGCTCCCGGCACCGGTGCGCGAGACAGCGCCGGTTCCCGTGTCATCAGCGCCGGAAGCCGGTGAGGTAGTCGACGGGGATGCCCGTGAAGCGGATGTGGAACTCTTCCAGCGGCTTAAAGCAGTCAGGACGTCCCTTGCCCGGGAGAGCGGGGTGCCCCCGTATGTCGTGTTCGCAGACCGGAGCCTGCGGGAGATGGCCCGCATCCGCCCCTGCGACCGGGCGCATTTCGCGACAATCCCCGGGGTCGGGCAGATCAAACAGGAGAAATACGGCCCGGTTTTCCTCGACGCGATCAGGGCGTTCTGCAGCGAACCGGCCGACTAATTCCCCATTACCCCATCCCCAACGCTTAATGAGCCTTGCGCCCGGATATTCTTCTGATCCATGATAGATACCGCACATCTTCCCGAAAACCCCGGCTGTTACCTCTATTCCGACGGGGCCGGGACGATCATCTATGTCGGGAAGGCCAAGAACCTCAAAAAAAGGGTATCGGGTTACTTTACCAGAAAAGACTACGACCCCAAAACCCGGAGCCTGGTCGCCCATATCGCATCGGTCGATGTCGTCGTCACGGACACCGAGACCGAGGCCTTCCTTCTCGAAAATACGCTCATAAAAAAACACCAGCCGAAATACAATATCGATCTGAAAGACGCAAAACGCTACGCGTGGATCGAGCTGACATCCGAGAAGTACCCGAGACTCGTGATCGCCCGCCGGGCATCGGGTGACGGGACATTCTTCGGGCCGTTTGTTTCTGCAGCGGAACGCGATGACGTGCTCAAAGTGGCAAAAAAAGTGTTCCATTTAAGGACCTGCAAAAAACTCCCGAAACGTCCCTGCCTCCGGCGCCATATGCAGTCCTGCAGCGCCCCCTGCACCGGCACCGTGAGCCCTGCCACGTACAATGAGAACGTGAAAAAAGCCACCCTGCTCCTCAGGGGGAAATCCCACGAGCTGCTCGATGAGCTCCGCCGGGAGATGGCGGCACGTTCGGGCGCTGAGGAGTACGAACGGGCGCTCGTGCTGAAAAACGAGATCCGGGCCATCGAACACCTGGCCGACCGGCAGCATGTGGAGCGCCGGCGGGAGTACGACCAGGACGTGATCGCGTACCAGGTGACCGACGGGAAGGTCTACCTCACCGCGTTTAATGTCGAGCGCGGATCGCTTGCCAACAAGCAGGAGTTCACGTTCGATGCCGGTGAAGACTTCTTTGAAGAGTTCCTCGTCCAGTACTATTCGGAGCGCGAACCACCAAAAGAACTGATCCTCGATCATGCAACCGATCCGGCGCTTGCAGAGTTCCTCTCTGCGAGGAAGGGAAAACAGGTCGATGTCATCGTTCCGCAGCGGGGGGAAAAACGGCAGCTGCTCGAACTGGCGAAAAAGAACCTCGAGATCGCGTTCTTCCGCGATACGCTCAAGGGTGCCGAACTCGGCACCGCCCTCCACATGGCGCCTCCTCCCGCCGTGATCGAGTGCTTCGATATCTCGCACCTCTCCGGCACTGCCATGGTCGGGTCGATGGTGCAGTTCCGTGACGGGAAGCCCGATAAGAGCAACTACCGGCGGTTTAAGATCAGGACCGTGGAAGGGATCGATGACTTTGCATCCATCGCAGAAGTCGTAAAAAGGAGGTACACACGGCTCAGCGCTGAACATGCCCCGTTCCCGGACCTCGTTATCATCGACGGGGGCCGGGGACAGCTCTCGGCTGCACGCGAAGCGCTTTTAACGCTCGGGGCGTCGGATCTGCCGGTCATCGCGATTGCAAAGCGCGAGGAGGAGGTCTATGTGCCCGGGGAATCGCTCCCGCTCCGGCTCGACAGGAAAAGCATTGCGCTCCGGTATATCGAAGAGATCCGCGACGAGGCGCACCGGTTTGCGATCACCTACCACCGTCTGATCAGAAAAAAGAAGATGCTCTCCTGATCCGCAGCACGCAGCCGGACCTCCCTGCGGCGTTCTGTCCTTTGTCAAAAGTATTTATGCTTGGCAATATACTATTGACGTATAAAGTATTGGAGGAAACCATGCCAGACTTTTTCAACCCATTCAGTGGCACTGTTCCGGACCGCAAGCTGACCCGCGAAGAGCTTATCAGGGCAATCCGTCTTGACATCGCCGGAGAACTCGAAGCAATACATGGCTATATGGCCCACGCCGATGCGACCGACAACGCACTCGCAAAGGCAGTACTCACCGATATTGCAAACGAGGAGCGTGTCCATTTCGGGGAACTTATACGGCTCCTCGGTATCCTGACCAACGGAGAGGAGGACGGGTACCTTAAGCAGGGAACACTCGAAGTGGATACCCAGGCGGCGCAGCTGGCATCCCCGGCACCGGAGGCGGCAGCCGCAAAGGACGAACCGACTATCGGATCGCTCAAGGGGGCGTAAACCATGGCAAATTCATATCTCGGGCGGGAGGATGCACCGATCGAAGCAGCGACCTGGAAACTGCTGGACGAAATGATGGTCCAGGCGGCAAAGGGCCAGATGGCCGGCCGCCGGGTGCTCCCCATCGAGGGGCCGTACGGATTTGGCCTCAAGTCGATACCGATGGGAGACTATGCAGTCGAGGACGGGATCATCGGGAGCACGGCAATCCCCCTCACGATGATCAGGACTGAATTTTCCCTTGCCAAGCGCGATCTCGCGGCATACGAACGCGACCATCTCATCCTCGACACGGCACCGGTGGCGTGTGCAGCGATGGATGCGGCCGCAAAGGAGGACCGTATCATCTTCTCGGGCTTGTCAGGCATCCCGGGGCTGCTCAATGCAGAAGGAGCTGGCTCACTGACTCTTGCCAAGTGGGACAAGGTCGGCACGGCCGCTGACCAGATCATCGATGCGGTGACAAAACTCGATGCAGCCGGTTTCCACGGGCCCTACAGCCTGGCACTCGCCCCGGCCCAGTACAACCTCCTCCTGCGGAGATATCCCCAGGGAGACGGGACCGAACTCGACCATATCCGGTCGATCGTTGCCGATGGCGTGGTAAAAGCCCCGGCGCTCAAGAAAGGCGGCGTACTGCTCGCATCGGGCAGCCAGTATGCATCGATTATCATCGGCCAGGACATGGCTGTCGGGTACAACGGCCCCATCGGGGATCTCCTCGAATTCCAGATCTACGAGAGCCTGGCACTTCTCATCCGTGCTCCCGAGTCGATCCTCGTGCTCAAGTAACCAGCACCCCTTTTTTGGGATGCCCCTCTTATCGTGGAGAAATCCGGCCATGTATATCCGAAAATTCAGTCTTGGCGTGTTTGTTCTTCTTCTCGTGATCGCACTTGCCGCAGGTGCCGGGTGCCTCAGCACCACGACAGTACGGGACAGTTCGTCCGGTCCGGTTCACACCCATTACGAATACCAGGATTCGTGGTCGCCGGAATACGGCTGTTATACCCACCTGACCGGCTACGTGTACAACGCGGGAAATGTATCCACAGAAAACCTCAGGCTGGATTTCAACCTCGTCAATACCGGCACCGGCACGATCCGGGATTCAAAATCCATCTTTGTCGGGAGCGTCGGATCGGGAGATACCCGGACCTACGAGACGATCCTTGACGGGGAGTGCTCGCAGGACTACCGGGTCGACTTCGCCTTCGAGAACCTGTAAACGGGGCACCAGTGCCCCCGGTTTTTTCCTGTCCCGCAGGCAGGGATCTTAATCCTGGTACTTCAGCGGGTCGGCCGCACCGGCCTGCTCAAAAGCCTCGCGTCGTTCGGTGCAGGCGCCGCACTCTCCGCAGGAGAGTTCCTCTCCTTTGTAGCACGACCAGGTGTCCGCATAATCGACCCCGAGCCCGATGCCTTTTTTCACAATATCCCCCTTGCCCAGCCAGAGGTAGGGGGCATGGAGCACGATATCGTTCCAGTCGCAGAGGTGCAGTGCCGTCGTCATGGCACTCACGAACGCCGGGCGGCAGTCGGGATAAATGGCATGGTCTCCCGCATGCGCCGCATAAAAAAGATGGCCGGCCCCGATGCCGATGGCATAGGACGCGGCAAGGCTCAAAAAGACCATGTTCCGGTTCGGGACAACCGTCTGTTTCATGGTCTCTTCTGCGTAGTTGCCTTCGGGGACGTCCCACGTATCCCGGGTCAGGCTTGACGGGGCAAGCTCGTTTAAGACGGATATCCCGACAATTTTATGGGGGATCCGGAGTTTTGTGCAGGTCTTTGCTGCGCACCGGATCTCCTTTTTGTGCTTCTGGTGATAATCGAACGTGACCGCACTGACCTCATAGCCCTCATGGATCAGATCATAGAGCAGGGTGGTACTGTCCAGTCCTCCCGAGAGAATAAGGACTGCTTTCATGAAGAAAACCTCGCACGGTATACTGATCTTCTCCTGATTCCTATATCAAGGAATCCCGATAGGAGGAAAGGGAACCAATGATAAACGGGCAGGCCGGGATAATTCATATGATTGTGTTCATCATCGCTGCCGGTCTCCGCAAAAGCAATATACCGGCTATATCTTATAAAAAAAAGAAGGGGGTCAATCTCCCCCCAAAGGATATGATGTATTTTTGGAGTGTCGGTCGGGCACGTGGCTGGTCCTTACCAACATGAGGCATACAGTTTTTTATTCACGGTGACATCCGGATTCCCCCATGTATCAGATCGTAGAATTCAGATCGGTGAGCAGTTTCTTGATATCGATCCAGATGATCAGTTCGTTGATCTCCTTGTCCTTGTCCTTGACTTTTCGCTTGATGATCCCGATGATCGCGGTATCCTCGTGGCTGATCGACGCGGATGTGTGATCCACCTGGTTTCCCTCAAAGGTGGAGACCGAGGTCACGTCGTCTACGAGGATTCCGATCTTGGATGTGGTGATCTTGTCGTCAAGGACGATGATCCTTGAAGCTTCAAGCGATTTTGTGCTGGCATCGGTAATGTTCAGCCGGTTCTTGAGATCGACGATCATCGTGATCTCGCCCCGCAGGTCGATGATCCCGCGGACGTAGGGCTGGACGTTGGGGAGTTTTGTGATCGTGGTATACTCGACCACTTCCCTGACATCGAACAGGTCAATGGCGAAATGTTCGTTTCCGAGAACAAACTCCACGACCTGTATCGTGCCAGGGTCATTCCGGGCCACAGCAGGGTTATTTCCCGTTACAACAGGATCAGGTGCCTTTGCAGTCATGGGCAAGCACCCCCGTCATTCCACCTTGAAACGGCTGTTTGCTTCTGTTGCCTCGACTGCAGTATCGTTGACCTGCTGGATCATCCTCGTGATCTCATCAAGCGCTGCCGCAGACTCCTGTGTCGCTGCCGCAGCATCGCCGGCCTCTTTCGCGGTCTGCTCGATAAGACTCCCGACCTCGTGAACGTTTGCGGTGATCTCCTCGGTGGTTGCGGCCTGCTCTTCTATTGCTGCGGCAACTTCCGAGGCACTGTTTGCCACGGTCTCAGCGGCAACCTGGATCTTCTTAAACGCACTGACTGCATCGGCCGAGGCAATGGCACCTTTGCTGACAATTACCTTTGAGGCTTCCATGGCCTCAGTCGCCTTCTTTGTGGCTGCGTTGAGCTGGGTGATCATATCCTCGATCTTCTCGGCGCTGGAGCGTGATTCCTGCGCAAGGGACTTAACCTCCGAGGCAACGACAGCAAAGCCCCTGCCGTGTTCGCCGGCCCGTGCGGCCTCGATCGCCGCATTCAGGGCAAGCAGGTTGGTCTGGTTGGCGAGGTCGCGGATGAGCACGATGATCTTGCTGATGTCTGCCATCTGCTTCCCAATCTCCATCACAATCCCATGCACATTGGTCGTTGCAGTGGCGATCTCAGTCATATCCTTGTTGACCGTGTCTGCGAGAACCGCTCCTTCCTTTGCGGAATCATTTGCGCTCTTTGCCTGCGTGGATACACTCTCCATGCTCGAGGTAATTTCCTCGACAGCCGCGCTCATGTCCTGCATGGCTTTGGCCATCTGGTCGACGCCCTCGGCAGCTTTCTGCGCATTCTCACTGACATCCCCGGCGTTCTTTGCGATCTGGTTTACGCCTTTTGACGCATCCTCGATGCTCCGGTTCGCGCTGTCGGCCGTTGTTGTCAGGTTCTGCATCTGCCTGTTGACATCACTAATATTTTTCTGGAGACTGACAACAATCCCCTGGACGGCTTCACGAAGATTGACGATCTGGTCATGGGCTTCCTTGGTGTCCCCGTCTCCCGGGGGGATTTCGTAACTGACCGTCAGGTCCCCGGCTGCCATCTTTGCATAGACCTTACTCAGTTCGGCGACCTGCTTTGCAATGAATTCCTGTTGTTTGGTGATCTTGGTGATATCGTGGTACGTGACATAGACATAGGCAACCTCGCCTTTTGCATCCAGGATGGGAATGTTTGCCCTCTGGAGCATATGGACACCGGTCGAGGCCTCAATGACTGATTCCCCGAAGGTACGTTTTTTCAAGGCTATCGCGTCACTGTAGGACTTGCCTGAATCCTTGAGATATTTTACGAGACCCTGCGATCGGATATCCGTGATCTTCATTAACATGAGGCGGTCTAATGACAAACCCCACAGTTTGCAGAACGCCGGGTTGATCTTGACGAATTTCAAATCCTTGTCAATAACAACCTGTGCAAGCGGATTGTATTCAAACATTAATTCAAAGTCTTTAATTTCCATCATTTTCTTCACCCGAGTCTTACTCCTGTTTCTTTCTATACTTCATTCATAATCTGCCCGAATCCGGTGTACACCGCGGAGAGCCCGAAAAACACTAAAATCTTCCTTTACCTCCATGGTAATTACCGTCCTCTCTGAATTTCTCTTGTTGTGTCCATTCCCGTGGCATGCAGGATCCCGTAAAGCAGCCGGACTCTTCCCACCGTGATTGTGCAGGAGGGATAGGTACATGCGCATTCTGTATATGGTGCCCTTTCATCCCGTGTTAAACGCTCAGTTATCATACTCTGATACCCTCTCAGTGAATTTACCGATATTTGCATGGCAAAATAATGGACAGGTTTTTTCCGGAAGTTCGTCCACGGAGGCTGATATCCTCCTGCAGGCCATCATGTTTCAACGGCAGCCATAGGGTAAATCTGTCTCCAGTTCACCGCATTTGGTACATACCCGGTCACAGGAATTTGCTGAACCACTTTGCCATGCTGTTAGTGATACAATTTAATTTGTGCATAAAATAATTTATAAAGTTAATTAACTGCATTGCAAATACGCAACGCAAAGAGATACTTTTTAAAGGATAATAATTGATACAGGGTATAGCAAAATCAACAGAAGCATACCATGGAAGAGTATTTGGAAGAGATTTCCCGGATCAAGGAAGAAATTGAGAAGCACCCGGAAGGGCTCTCCATAACTGATATCGCGGGTCTGCTTGGCATAAACCGGAACTCAGTAGCAAAATACATGGATATCCTGCAGATCCAGGGATCGGTTGACGGGCGAAAGCGGGGGACCTCAAAGGTCTATTATATATCCCACCGCATACCCGCGGATTCGCTCAGGAAAGTCTGTTCCCGGCCGTTTGTCGCTCTCGACCAGGACTGCCTTGTGACCGACAACAACCAGCAGTTTTCCCGGCTGACAGGCCGCTCACCGGAACAGATGCTCGGGCAGCCGTTTGACAAGCTTCCGTTCAGGTCACTTGAAGGCGGGACTGCCCAGCAGATATTCAGGGCTGCACTCAAAGGTCTGGAGCAGCGGGTGCATGCACAGATCATGGTTGACATGGAAGAACGCCCGGTCAACTTGTCCCTGATACCGCTGGTCTTTACGACCGGCAAGCCGGGAGTGGCCGTGATTGTGGATAATGAACGTACGGCCCCGGGGAACGAGAGCGTGTCTGCTGCCACCGGCCCGGAATTCCCTGTACTCCTTGACAACCAGATAGAATATGCCGTGCGGTTCAGCCCGGAAGGAATTATCCAGTATATCAATGAACCTTATTGCCATGCGATAGCCAAATCCCGGGAAGATATGATCGGGCGGCCGTTCAAGCACCTTGTATCAGCAGATGATGCAGAGCGGATTCGCGCGAACCGCTCCCGGTTAAGCATCAGGTATCCGGCGGGCATGATTGAGTTCCGGGCGATCATGGCAAACGGAGAGGCGCGGTGGCAGCGCT
>JACTVF010000080.1 GCA_019695435.1 Methanoregulaceae archaeon
GCCGTCGTACATCGGGATGCCGGTGCAGGCTTCCATCTGCGGGTTGACCTTGGTGCCGAGCTTGGTGGTCCCGCCAACGGGGTACCGGGGCTCTTCGAGCGAGACTTCCATCTCACCCATATACCAGTCCCATGGCCGGACTTCCTTGAACCGGTCGATGTCCCAGCCGGGGCATTCGTCCAGGCTCGAGCTGCCGTAGAACGCGTGGGTTGCCAGGTAGCCCTGGTTGTGGTACCCGAGGGTCTTGGGCAGAGCGACCTTCATGCCGCCGACACTGACGGACTCGCGTGCCTGGTAGTTCCGGAGGACAGCGATCATGAAGTCCATCTGCGCCTTGGCGAGGACAAGTCCTTCCTTGGCGAGGTCATACATCTTAACCTTGGCCTGCTCAGAGCAGTTCCGGTACATACCACCGACACGGGTGTTTCTCGGGTGGATGCAGTCGCCACCGGCGATCTGGCCGATGGTCTGGCCGATCTCACGGAGGCGCTGGATGCGCTTTGCAACGGTGCGCACCGGCTCTTCTGCCGTGAACGGGTTGATCATTACCTCGGTGCCCGGGATATACAGGTCGGGCAGGATCAGGATGTCATGCAGTGCAATGCTGTGCAGCCGGTTTGCCAGCTGCAGGATGTGACGGAGCATCTTTGCGTCCTTCGGGATCTCGCACTTGATGGATGCTTCCATCGCTTCGGTAGCCGCAAGGTTGTGGGCAATCGGACAGATACCACAGACACGGGATGCGATCTTCGGTACCTGTTCGGGGGTCTTGCCAACGGCAAGCTTCTCGACGCCCCTCACCGGGGTAATGGAACACCAGTTACCCGTCTCGATGATACCCTGATCGTTAACCTTCAAGACAAGTTTGGAGTGTCCTTCATGTCTTGTGGTTGGGGAAATCTCTACAACTTTCGACAAATATTATCGCCTCATTAGAATGTTGAGTTGTTCACATAACTGTACAAAATTACTCTATACATCTCTCATCTCTAGAGATAATTGACCGTACAAAGTACGTTCAACTCTATCTACAACGAGCCATTTTATAACGTTTATTGTTTTAACTTCGCAGTGCCAAAATCAGAAAAATACGGCAAAATATGCCCTTAAAATAAAAACGGTGTAAAAAATACCGTTATTTTCCGGCCGCGCATTCAGGCCAAAAAAAATACTCCTTCACTCTCTTAGCGGGTCATTATTATTTTCCCTTTTATATCTTTTAACCTCTAAAATTTTCTCTCGCCATTGAGCTCGTCTAGCAGTTCTGCGAGTGTAGCCCTCCGTTCGGCGTACGCGTCATGCTGGTGGATGCTTTCTTCATTTGTCTGCTTGATGGTAATCACGGCATCGCCCGGAAGATAGTCAAATCCGGCCAGGACTTTTTTTGCCATCTCCCGTACGCAGTCTTCCACAAACCGCGGATTTTTATGCGCGGCAAGCACCACCGCACTTTCGTCGCCCCGCTTCAGGAGCTCATAGATGCCGGCGCTCATGGACTCCTTGAGAATCTGGATAATCTTTTCGAGGTCGACATGCTGGTCGTCGTCGGTCTCGATGCAGAGGAAGCCGCGGCCCCGCTGGTTGTGGGTGGCCATGGGGACTTCGGCAAAGAACGCGTCGATGGTCTTCTGGTCGACTCCCAGTCCTTCAAGGACATTGTTTGCCCGCTCTTTCATGATATTCTGTGCGCAGGGACAGGCGGTCATACCCGTGACTTCGGCGCCGATACTCTTTCGCACGATCGGTTCGCGGAACGTCCGTTTCGCAATCGCCCGCGCGTGCACCTTGACCACTTCATGGCAGGTGGTGTGGCTCACCGGGGTCTCGCGCTTGACCATGAACTCGCTGTGCATGAGTACCTCCGTTCTATCGGCGTACTCGTGGCGGTCGAGCAGTTTGCGTGCCACCGCGCTGCAGAGGTTCTCGATCTCGTTGACTTTTCCCTCGATCGCCTGCTGGAGCACCTCATCGATCACCTCAAAATTCCGGGACAGGTTGGCACCTTTCAGGCTGCCGGGCAGGTCCACGTAGACATTGAAGTTTGAGATAAAGACGACCGGCCTTTTATCGGGGCGGGTAACTTCCACGAGTTTTTTTACGTTTTTTACCCCGACCCGGGTGAGGTTAATCCTGACATCGGGCGATGTTGCCTGGACATCGGGCAGTTTCCCGCTGAACGGCTGATCCGGGGCGTTGTCCACTGCTGCGTGTTTAATAAGTCATCGCATCCATGCTGGTAATTAAAGTGTTCTTCTTTAGTTTTTTCATATAATATTTATGTGCTTTGTTGCAGATATCAAAGGGATTAGCATATGATGAAGAAATACTATGAATCCGATGCCGATCTCTCGGTGCTGAAGGGCAAGAAGATCGCGGTGATGGGGTACGGATCGCAGGGACGCGGGCAGTCCCTGAACCTGCGTGACAGCGGACTTGAAGTGATCATCGGCCTGCGCAAGGGAAAGAGCTGGGACGAGGCGACAAAAGACGGCATGACCGTTCTCCCCGTCGCTGAAGCGGCAAAGAAGGCAGACATTATCCAGATCCTCCTGCCTGATGAATTGCAGGCATCTGTCTACAAAAGCGAGATTATGCCGCACCTCTCCGAGAACAAGACGTTGATGTTCTCCCATGGGTTCAACATCCACTTCGGCCAGATCGTGCCGCCGGCAAATGTCGATGTGATCATGGTGGCGCCCAAGGGCCCTGGTTTCATGGTGCGCCGGCAGTACGAGGAGGGCAAGGGAGTTCCCGCGCTTATTGCCGTCCAGCAGGATCACTCGGGAAAAGCCCACAAGATCGCGCTCGCGTATGCAAAGGGTATCGGCGCGACACGTGCCGTCGTCCTTGAAACCACGTTCCGCGAAGAGACCGAGACCGATCTTTTCGGTGAACAGGCAGTTCTTTGCGGGGGAGCGTCCTCGCTTGTCAAGGCAGGGTTTGAGACACTCGTGAATGCCGGCTATGCGCCCGAGATGGCATACCTAGAGGTCTGCCACGAACTTAAGCTGATCGTTGACCTGATCTACGAAGGCGGTCTTACGAACATGCGCCAGTATGTAAGCAACACGGCGCAGTACGGGGATCTGACAAGAGGCCCCCGGGTGATCGGGCCTGAAGCCTACGAGGCGATGGAGGAGATCCTTGGCGAGATCCAGAGCGGCGAGTTCGCAAAGGAATGGATGCTCGAAAATATGGTCAACCGCCCGGTCTTCAATGCGCTTACGAAGGCTGACGAGGAGCATCTCCTTGAAGTGACCGGTAAGGAAGTACGGGCCATGATGCCCCAGTTCAGGAAATAACAATACCTCGTTTTTTCATACGCTTTTTTTTATCCGGCTCCCGGTGAAGCGTCTGCATATTGCCTGCCCGGCGAGTGAAAACTTTTTGGGTAGGAGATACGTTCTAATCTGTATGAAGATCTGCATCATCTACCATTCTGAGACGGGAAACACCCGGCATGTTGCACAGCATATCGCGTCTGCCATTATCGACAGCCGCATTGTTGAGGTGACCGACCGTGCACAGCACTCCGCTCTGACGCGTTTTCTCATGCAGTGCAAAGGGGCGATGAGCGAGGATACAACGACGATCGAACCATCCCGTATGGATGTTAAGGAGTACGATCTTCTTGTGTTCGGCTCGCCGGTCTGGGCCTTCAAGCCGACGCCGGCCATCCATACGATCATCAATACTCTTACCGGTTGCGAGAATAAGCGGGCGGTTGCATTTGTCACCTGCGGCGGCCGGCCCGGCCAGAGCAAGGAAGTATTCAAAAAATGGATTGAGGGCCGGGGCATGCACTTTATGGGATTTACGTCCATAGACCAGAAGGATATCGAGGACGATGTAAAGAATGCCGGGGTTGTTGCCTTTGTGACGGCGGCCGCGCCAAAACTGACATAATCAAAAGGGAACCTGTCCATCTCCCGGTGCTGGGAAAGACTTTTGCACCCGTGCAGCCTTTATATTATACTGGTATGACGGACTCCTACGATGATCTCTTAAAAAAGGCCTATTCCCATATATCTGAAAAAAGCATTTCCTCGGAACGTTTTGTAGTCCCTGAGGCAAAGGCATACATCGAGGGCAAGACTACCATCCTCGAAAATTTTGCCGAGATCGCCGACAAAGTCCGTCGTGACAAGGACCACTTGATGAAGTACATTCTCGGCGAGCTGGGGACGTCGGGAAAGATCGACGGCACCCGGGCGATATTCAACGGGAAGTTCGAGATCTCGCTGTTCCGGATGATCATCAAGAGCTACGTAGACGATTACGTGATCTGTTCCGAATGCGGCAAGCCTGACACCCGACTGGTGAAGGATGACCGGGTCCTCCTCCTCCGCTGTGATGCCTGCGGCGGTCACCGCCCGGTCCGGAAGCGCAAGGTCAGGACCGAACCGGTCTCGGAGAACCTTGAAGAGGGACAGGTCCTTGATGTCGAGATCCAGTCACTTTCAAAGCGTGGCGACGGTGTCGTGAAGATGGGCCGCTATATCATGTACGTGGCAAACGCAAAACCCGGCCAGAGCGTGAAGATCAAGATCTCGCGGATCTCCGGGTCGATAGTCTTTACCGAACGGGCCGAATAAGGCCGGATCGACCGGGGAATACGGGCAGCGCAGGGAGGCCCGGGATATTCCCCACTCATCCCCGTTTATCATCCCGATCCAATCCGGGCTCAATATGGCCTCCGATTACCTCCCTCACACCTCAAAAGAAGCCCGTATCGGGCTCCGTTTTCAAATTCCCTCAAATCAGCCGTATTTTGCCAAACGGACAAATTAAATCGGACCCGATAATGCAGTTCTTTTGGCCGATCAGAACTCAAATTGCCAATTACACGATCCGGAAAACAGAGGCCGCCAAAACGCGGATACGGGTCGATTGTGGGCATTATATAAGGCTCAATTTGGACGTATTTTAAAGAATAGACAATTTATAGCGACTTTAACCGGGGAAACGATAAATCCCGCGAATTATTCACTATTGTGCCTTCGACACGTTTACACTGCCCCGGACAATCCGATCATATCCTGAATTTTTTGTGCTTTCGTTTCCAGTTCATCCAACCGGTCCGCAACATGTTCTGTATGCTGTTTTCGTTTCTCCAGTGTCGACCGGATCGCACCCTGGGTCGCCTCGATGGTCAGATGGAGATTTGTATCGAGATCGCGGCCGAACTTACGGAATCCCGTATCGATGTTCTGCAGTGTTTCGTACCGGAGGTTCTCCAGGTTGCGCATCACCAGCATATCGATCTGTTTTTCCAGCCGGTTTTTTGCCCGGTGCTCCTGCAGCGATCCCGGCAGGATACGCTCGATAACCGCAGACGAAACCGGGGAAAACGAACTCTCCCATTCATGGTCAACCCAGTACGGTTTCCGCACCGACTGGTACACCTGTTCTCCCTCCGGCTGGCGGCCATCTCCTCCTCCATCATCGCCGAAATCCTGCACAGTTCGCGTTCGAACCATGCAGGGATCGCATCCGACACTGCCTGCTGCGCTGACTCCGGTCCCACAACCCGGGCTGGATCCCGGGACGGAGCGTTTAAGGGGATTCTCCTTTTCCCGTCATAAAATCCTAAAAAAAACTATTTGTTTTTAGTTTTGCAAGGCAGGTGACAATTGAATAACGTACATAACTTCAGAGTAAAAAAGAATATTAAAAACTATTTTCTGGGCATTTACTTCTGTTTTGCCAGACCTTTGAGAAGGTCGTCGCAGTTACCGGAGAGTTTTTTGCAGGCTTTTTTTATGATGGTCAGGGGGTTTTTCTTCGCGCTCTTGGTGGTCACCAGCAGTTCCGGGTCCGAGAACTGGAACTCGATGGTGTATTTTGCGACATCGACGTCCGGATCGGTCAGGATTTCCTCGACCAGGGCATTCATGAACGTGTGACCCTCCCCCTGGATGACGAGTCGTGCCTTGTCTTTTTCGAGTTCAAGTACTTTTACAATCATGCACCTATGTTTGGGAACCTGTGAACTATTAAAGTATGGGTGAAGGTGGGTCGGTGCATCCGAAAAATCCTGTCAGGATAATCCACAACAAAATGATTCCTGTTTATGGGAAGTCAAAGACCTCTCCGTCATAAGCAAGGTGCGGGTACTCCCATGGCATCACATGGCTGATGTGAACGCACCGGAACGCCTTCGGGTGAAGGCTTTCGGCAAGCGTGCAGGCATCAAGATAGTTCATGTGCTTCGTGATCGTCATATGCGAGGGCACAAGGGCATCCAGCAGGAGAAGATCGAGGTCTTTGAGCAGATCGAGGCTCTTTTGCGGGATGTCACGGTTGGTATCTGAGGTGTACCCCACTCTCGCCCCGCACGCCTCAAAGACAAAGCCGCAGGTGTATGCGGGGGGGTGCTTCACCAGAAACGGCGTGACCGTGATCCCGAAGAGATTAAACGGCACATAGGGTTCCACCGGCATCCGGTCAAAGTTCAGGAACCGGAATGTCTCGCCGCAGTACCGGAGCACCGGGTCGGCGGCAAAGACCGGGGGGACCTTCTGCACCCGGTAAAACTCGCCAAATCCCATGAAGTGATCGTAGTGCCCGTGGGTCCAGATCACCGCGTCAATATGGGGAGAGCCGTGTCGGAGGAGCTGCTGCCGGAGGTCGGGCGAGGAATCCACAAGAATGTGGCGGCCGTCATGTTCGATAAGGATGGATGTCCGAAGCCGGCCGGTGCCGGTTTCCCGGGCATGCGTGCACTGGGGGCAGTCGCACCCGATTTTCGGGGTACCGATGGCATCCCCGGTACCGAGCAGTAAAAACTTCATCCTACATCCAGTTCAGGTTCCGGATCGCCTCACGGTTTTTGACCATGCGGATCCCTTTTTCGAGGTCCTTATGGTCAATGGCTTCGCGCTTGTCCATCAGCGCCGAAAGAAGTGCCTCTTTTACCATGAGTCGTATATCGGCACCCGAGAATCCCTCGGTCAGTGCCGCCATCTCCTGGTAGTCGCAGGTGCAGGCCATGGATGATGTAACGCTCTTGAGGATCTCCCTGCGCATCTCTTCATCGGGCAGGGCGAACTCCACAACCTCGTCAAACCGCCGCCACGCGGCTTCATCCAGCAGCTGCGGGTGGTTGGTGGCGCCGATCAGCAGAACGCTGTTTTTGACGAGGCTGATACGGTCGATATTTTTCAGGAGTGCGTTGACCGCCCGCTTCATCGCGCCGTGGTCATCGCTGACCCGGCTCTTTGCGACAAAATCGAACTCGTCGATAAAGAGGATCGAGGGCGAGAGTTTCTTCGCGAGCTCGAAGATCTTGTCGATGTTTTTGGAAGTCTCCCCCAGGTACTGGGAGGTGATCATTGAGAGCCGGACTTCGAGGACCGGCATGTGCATGGAGTGGGACATTGCAAGCGCAAGCGAGGTTTTCCCGGTGCCGGGCGGGCCGACGAAAAGAAGTTTTCCTATCTCGTAAATCCGGTGGCAGTTCAGGAAATCCCGGTGGTGCAGCGCGTGGTGGATCTTGTCAATGATCGCGGTCTGCTCCGGCGAGCAGACGAGATCATCCATCCGCTGCTCAACCTCTTCAGGAGCGCTCACGATCACAAGATCGAGGGCCCCCCGGATTTTCTCGTCCTCACCGATCAGTTTGGTGATTTTGGCATCGAGACTGGCTTTGGTGTCCTCATAGGGCGGGTTTGCTTTCCGTACATCGTTGTAGGAGATCCCTGTGCCGTTGAACGATTCAAAGAAAAAAGCAAGGGCCGGGTTCTGCGAAATGAGCGTTTTACCCCCCTGTGCAAGGAACCATTCCGCGGCCGGCCTGAGGGTCGTGATCTTCAGACGCTGTCCGAAGTCCTCGTACGATACGAACGGGTTCTTTGCGATCTTCTCATGCGCATCCGCGATATCGAGCGTGCGCTTGATCAGCCCGTCACTTACGTATACCGGGCGCTTGATGCTTTTTGCATCTCCCGAGCAGAACATCTCCCGGCACACCGGTGTCAGGTCATTGAGATCGAGTGTCGGGCTCTGGTTAAAAATTTCGGCAGTCAGCAGGACTTCCATGATGCGCAGGCTTTCCAAATCTCCGGACATGGCTGTAACCTTTATTATTTAACGCCTGAATCCTTATACCTATCCGATCACCGGGTCGTCACGATGCAGCCATCGGCAGTCACGATCAGGGTGTGCTCGTGCTGGGAGACAAGTGAGCCCGGGATATCGGCAAGCACTGGGTAGCCGTGGACGATCTGGGATCGCGCGAGCCCGAGGAGCGCGAGATCCATTTTTTTATCCCCGAGCCAGCGGCGGGAGAAGGGGAGCCCCTGCCGGTCCCTGATTTGCTCCATAACTGCACGGGCTGACGGGATCCGGACGGGTTTTTCCGCAATCTGGGAGTAGATCTCGACCCGGGTCTTCTCGCCGACACGCCCGCTCCCGGTCGTGGCAAATGGCTCGATTGCAAAGGCCATGCCCTCTTCGAGCACCGTGCCGTCATTGATCGCGATGTTGGGGATCGTGGGGTCCTTGTGGAGCACGTACTGGTCGAGACCATGGCCGGTGAGGTTTGCAATGGGCCGGTACCCCCGGCGCTCGATCTCGTTCTGGACAATCGCGCCGAGTTCTCCTGCCGTAACCCCGGGCCTGACCGCCCGAATTGCCGCCTCGAGGGCCTCATGGGACGCTTCGAGGAGGAGCGCGTTGTTCCCCAGATCGACGGTGGTTGCGGTATCCGCAATGTAGCCGTCGATCTGCACCCCGAGATCGAATTTGACTACGTCTCCTTTCGCAAAGACCCGCTCATCACCGGTCGATGCGGTATCATGTGCCGCGTCCTCGTTTAAGGAGACGTTGAGCGGGAAGGCGAGTGCTGCGCCCTCGTTTCTCACCCTGGCCTCTACGGATTCGACCAGTTCAAGGTAGGACCTGCCGACCCGGATCTCCTGTGCGCTCTCTTTGAGAATAGCGGCGGCAAGTTTTCCTGATTCAAGGTATTTTTCGAGTATCCCGTCATTCATACGACCAGTTCCTCCTCAAATTTCGTGAAATCCGCGAATTTTTGTGCGCGTACCACGCCCATATCTTCGAGTCTGACACCGCCGACAC
>JACTVF010000081.1 GCA_019695435.1 Methanoregulaceae archaeon
GTTTTCTACTAGATTTAAAAATATAATAATTTGCGAATAAATTCTTGCTTTTCTCAGAAATGCCAACTCCAGATTTAATTATTTCAAAGACTTGGGTTTGGCATAGCTTTTGCATATAGATATATCAAAATCTATTACAAAAGGGAGAAACAAAATGAAAAATTTAACAGTAAAGGCAGGAATGAAGATTGGGGCAACATTAGGAACATTGTTATTTGCAATTGTCGGATTGTTACCTGGCTTCTATTTTGGCGGGTATGGGGCTATTTCGTTACTTGCCAAGATAACAGGTGGAGCAGTTGAACCAAGTCTATTTTCAAGAATATTCGTGGTTTGTGGCATGTTGGTAGGTATCTTCTCAATGCTTACAGTTAGTTTGGTTGTAGGTGGTTTACTTGGTTCATTATTTGGATATTTGGTATCTCTTCCAGTAACATTAGTAAACTCAAAAGAAAATACTAATTAGTAACAAATTAGTAGTAAATTAGTAATTAAAGCCGATAGTTATAAAACTATCGGCTTTTTGTGTGTTTATATAAATAATATTGAGGGAGTATATATGAGCGAAACAGAACAAAATTATGCATTAGACCATACTCTTAAAGTTAAAAAAGCTGATTTAGACATTGTTCAACAAACTCATGAATATGATTTAAATCTTTCATCAAATCAAATATTTTTATTTGGTGCAGAAACATATACTGCTGGTTCTAATGAAATGTTAGATTTAGGAGAACCAGGTATAGAATATGTGATTGCAAATAGGTTTATAAGAAATTTAAATTTATGCATGAGAATTAATTCAAAAAAACCTATTCTAATTCATATGAAAACATGTGGAGGTTTTTGGACTGAAGGAATGGCTATATACGATGCTATAAAAAGTTGTCCAAATCCAGTAACTATTCTTTCTTATACTCATGCTCGGTCTATGAGTTCTTTAATTTTACAAGCTGCAAATAAAAGAGTCCTCATGCCTAATTCATATTTTATGATTCACGATGGAACTGATTATGTTTCTGGAACACAAAAAAGTGTAAGAAGTTATGTTGATTTTGGAAGAATTGCTTCTAAAACAATGTTAGATATTTATGTAAAATCTTTGAAAGAAAATGGAAAATTTAAAAACAAATCAGAAAAAGTTATTACTAATTGGTTAAAGAGTAAAATGAATGAAAAAGAAGAAGTTTATTTAACAGCTAAAGAATCTGTAGAAATAGGATTTGCAGATGAAATATTTGATGCAAATTGGGCAAAATTGTTAGAATATACTGAAGAACAATTAAGAAGATAAGGAGATTATTATGTCACTTCCACTTGCAGGTAATTTTGGTGGTGGTTATCCACGAAATAGACAACAATTAGCAAAATATATTCAAGTCAAATTAGGCGCACCTGTTATTGACATTGAAATTGAATTAGAACAAATATATACAGCTATTGATGATACGATGCAATTGTTTAATCGTCATGCTGGTGATGCTGTTTATCGTAATGCTTTTGTTGTTGTATTATCAGGTGGTGTTAGTGAATATTCTGTTCCACCTGAAACTGTTTCCGTTATGTCTATGGATACAAGCCAAACAATCGGTGAAGGTATCAATACACTTTTCTCTCCTTTAAACCAAATGTATAATATGGGTTTCTTAAACTTCTTCTCTGGAACATTTGGTAGTGGATTAGTTTCATATGAAGTTGGTTTGGAATATTTGAGACAAACTGAATTGGAATTAACTGCTCCATTCTCTATCCATTATAATAAATATGACCAAACTTTAACAGTAACACCAACACCTTATGATAATGGAGATATGATATTCCCACTCGTAGGTGTAGTAGAATGTTATACTCAATATGACCCCGGAACAGGGGATTCAGATATCTATAATGAACTTTGGGTAAAGAGATATTCTGTTGCATTGTGTAAAATAGCATTAGGAACTGTTTGGGGCAAATATTCAGGTATGACAATCCCAGGTGGTGCAATCCTTAATTATGCTAATATGATTGCGGAAGGTACTGCTGAAAAAAACGCACTTTATGAGGAACTTATAAAAACAGAAGGAGAGCCATTAGGATTTTTTATGGCATAATAAAATGAATTATATATTATATAAAATAACAAATTTAATAAATAATAAAATTTATATTGGTATGCATAGAACTTATGATATTAATGATGGATATATGGGTTCTGGTAAAATTTTAAAAAGAGCTATTAAAAAGAATGGAATAGAAAATTTCAAGAAAGAAATTCTTTTTATTTTTGATAATGAAAAAGAAATGTCAGATAAAGAAGCTGAAATTGTAAATGAAGATTTTTGTAAAAAAGATGATAATTATAATATAGCGACAGGTGGAAGTGGTGGAGATACATTAACTTTTAATCCAAATATAAATGAAATTAAAAAGAAAATGAGTGAAAAAGGTAAAGGTAAAATTCCGTGGAATAAAGGAATACCAAGAACAGATGAAGTTAAAAAAGCTGTTAGTTTAGGGAATAAAGGTAAAAAAACATGGAATGAAGGTATAAATCATATTAATGGTTATAAATGGATGACCGATGGAAAATTAAATACAAGAATTCCAAAAGAAAAAATAATAGAATATGAAAATTTAGGTTATAAAATAGGAAGAACTTGTAGTGAAAAATTAATAATTCATTTAAAAAAACAAAATGAAAAAAGAAAAATAAAAGAGGTGAATTATGGGATTTAGATTTAATTCTCCTTCTGAACAGAAATTATATCAAGGATTTTTGACAGAGGCAATAACAAAGTATGGATATGATATAGAATTTTGGAGAGCAAATCGTGACCCTTCTAAAGATAAACTTTATGAGGAAGACCCATTTCCAACTTTTGTAGCCAAATTTCCTTTGAAAGCATGGTTTCAAGTTATTCAGGAAGTTTATATCTTCAATAAATTTAATTTTCAATCTCCTGATGCTATGGATATCATTATATCACATCAACAATTCTATGATGCAATGGGAACTTTGAATGGTGTCGGTTTCGATGATAGCGGTGTTCAACCTGATGTTATGCCGAGAGCAGGAGATTATATTTGGGTAAAATATCAAAATCGTGTTTATATTATTACAACTGTTGAACAAGAAGATAATGTTTTCCTTCAGAAGAAAATGACATATCGTATGCATGTTCAAGCAGCAGATGTGGAAGGTGGTATGCTTACTACAGAGACTTCAGGTGATAATGAATTAGCAATTCCCGGATGGCCTGAAATTGACCCACTTGAATATGATGATAATAGTGCTAATCAAGTTGAAATTTCCGGTATATCTGTTCAGAAGGAAGGCGACACTAGCCCCTATGGAGATTGGGAATAATGGCTATTCCAAAATGTAAGAAGTGTAAAAAATCAGATAGAATTATTTTAAAGAATGGTCATCCTTATTGTAAAAGATGCAAGACAAAAGTATTGGCTAAATCTGATTTTAAAAGTTTTCTTAATGAAAAGAAATATGAATATAAAGGTGAAGAAAAAAATTTATTTGATTTCAAAACTTTCAAATTTAAAGGTAAGACAATTGATATACCAAGATTTATTGAAAAAATGAGTGGTGGTGATTGGTCTAGTTATCATAAAATATATATGCAACATCTTAATGGAATTACTTGGAGAAATCCAGTTGATTTAGTTCAAATTTATATGACAAATGATTGGTTTAATAAATTTGATTCAATTAAAAAACTTGAAGATAATTATGAATTTGTTGGTGCTTTAGTTTTATATGTTTTAGCAAATGTTATGGCAGAAGAAGGTAATGTTGACGATGTTAATATATTAGAAAAAATAACAATGAAAAGATTAAAAAATTATAGAAATCTTTTACCACAAGAAGAAGTTAATATTCATAAATATGTTTTCAATAAAGTAGAGGAATTCATTACATAAAGATATAAAGAAATGAACGAAGAATTTTACAATGCATTTAAATTAAATAATGAAGATATCGAAATCTTTAAGAATCCAACTAAAGAAGAAGTTGGAACACATTTCGGTAAACGAATTGAATATGATAGAGGTATATTAACCAAAACTGGTTTATATGTTTGGTCAGGTGAGAAGTATGCTTTACATGGAGATATAAAGAAAAAATTAAATGAAAAGAATCCAATTTTTCTTTATCTATACTATATCCAAGATTGAATAAAGTTAATATTAGTTATTTTGTATATAGTATGAAATATTTTAAAGAACATCATAATGAAGATTATGATACTGTTTTAGATAATAAATGGGTTCAAAAATATATGGGAACAAAGGATTATTCTGTTGGTTTTGACCATACATTTTTCGAATCAACCTTTAAACAATTTGTGTTAAATGAAGAAGAAAAAGCTTTACAAATGGATGAAAAAATGGTATAATATACAAAATTGATGAATAGGAGTTTAATATGGAAACTTATGAAAAGAAAATCTTTTTGATTTTCCACCCAAGTTCAAAGTAGGAGATAGAGTTAAAATTAGTGATAGTTTTGGACAGTTATATTTTAATAGCAATTTATACAATCTTAATACAGGTATAATTTGTGATATAAATGTTTTTCACTATGATGATTATGTTGATGGAAATCAATATAGAATTTGGCCTGAAGATAAATTTTCTTCTTCTAAAGGCACAGTAATATATCATGGTGATAATAGAAGAATAACAATAAAAGATGTTTCATTTGGTGAAGATAGATTAACAAAGGACGAAGGGGAAGTAATTCAAGAAGATGAAATTTAAAAAATTCATAGATGAAAGAGAAAAAAGACATTTATTTGACTTTCCACCAAAGTTTGAAGAGGGTGATATAGTAAAAATTAACAATAAAAATGTATGGCTTAATGAACATCCTTATGAACAAAATTTAGCTAAAATTTATGATATAAATGGCGACCCTCATGAACAAGGAGAAAATAAAAAATCTTCTGAAAATTATTATAGACTTTCTCCTTATCCAAATGGTTATAATTTATTAGTTAAAAATTGGAGAAGAAATGGATTGATAAAATGGTCACAAGTAAAATTTTTTGAAAGTGAATTAGAATTAGAAAATGTTAATGAGGAATATTTTAATTCATTTAAACATGAAGGAGAAACAGTAGAAGTATATAAAAATCCTAAATCAACCGAACCTGAACATGTAATAGAAGTTCGTGGTATTCTTGATAGAAAAGGAAATTTATATGTTTGGGAAGGTAATCTGCTTCATAAAGAAATGTCAAGATTATTAGGTTTGAATTTATTTGATGGTGGTAATATTGGTTTATATTTTCATATGGAAGATTTTCATAATCTTAAAATAAACCTTTCTATGTGGGATATAGATACGGCTTTACATGGTGATTCATCTTTTGTAGCTCAATTAAAATATACTGTTCAAAATAATAATCATATTAAACAGTATATGCAGAATAAATTTAAAGTCGGTATTGAACATAGGATGCATTAATATGGAAAGTTATCGTTACATAAGAGAAGAAAAAAATCTTTTTGATTTCCAACCAATTTTTAGAGTTGGAGAAATTATAAGAATTAAAGATAATATAAAAATTTCTCATAAAAATTTAAAAGAAACAGAACCTTATGGTTATATTTTTTCATTTTGGAAAGATTATAGAGATTCTGGAATAAATCATTATACGATAAGACCAATCCAATTTCCTCAAGGCGGTATGGGTGTAATGCAAAATGAAAATTCTATTGATAAAAATAATAAAGAATATTTTAGTGAAGATGATTTAAGTAAAGTAGATGAAGAAACAAAAGAACAATGGATGAAACAATATCCAAGAAATAAAACAGATAATCTTATTTGGTAATAAAATGAAATTTAAACAATTTTTAAACGAAGATGTAATAGATGGATTGAAACTCGGAAAAGCTGATATGGCTTATATAAAGAGTATTGACCCTGAAGATTTAGGTGGTTTTGGTTGGGCTAAAAGAAAAGATTATAAATATGAAGTTTATACCGTTCTTGATTCCAATGATACAAAAATAGGTGCTATAGGAATTACTATCATCGGTAATTTTCCTTTTCTACAAATTGTTGTAGACCCAAAGTTTAGAAATCAGAATATGTTTCTAAGATTTGTAAATCTTATGATGAAAGATTTAAGTATTAAAACCTTGTTCTCAAAAGTATTTAAAGTCAATGTTCCTTCTGTTAAAGCGCATATGAAATCTGGTTTCAAAGAAGTATATAATGACCCCCAAAAAGATTTCATTTATTATTCATTTGAAAGGAGTTAAAAGTGAAACAGAAAAAACATTTATTTGATTTCCCCGGAAATTTTGAAGAGGGAGATATAGTAAAAATACTTGGTATTAATGTTGAACAACAACAAAATAGTGGTGTCACTTTAGACAATATTCCTCCATATGGAAGAGTTGTTGAAGTAAGAAAAGATAAAAGTGATAGATGTTTTTATAAACTTAGTAGGAATAATCTTAAACCAAATGTTAGAACAGATTATTCTTTCCTTTTAGTTCATAAAAGTATTGAAAATGTTTTTAATAATGGTGATGGAGAATCTTATGTATATTTTCCAGAAGATAATTTGGAAAAGGTGGTAGACCTAAATGAATTTTAAACAATATATAAGAGAAAATTCTACCACAGATGTATGGGGTTCTGATAAAGTTTCTGATGATGAAATTAAAAAATATGTTAAATTATTCAAAACATTAAAAGATGAACAAATTATTAAACCACCTTATAATGATATTTATATGTGGTTAAAGAAATTTTTTGGCGAATTCAAAAAATTTGTTGATGAACACAATAAAAAAAGAGAATCAAGAGAAGAGTCAAAAGAGAAGAAAACCAAAGCAGATGTTGTATTTGAAAATTCCAAATGTATCGTTTATTTGCCAAAAACTTATGAAGCATCAGCAAAATTAGGAACTGGAACGAAATGGTGTATTTCTGCTAGGAGTGAAAGAGGTTGTAGAAGTTGGGAAGATTATGTAGATATTAATGGCGTAACTCCTTATTATATAATATCTAAATCAGATGATGTTGATGAAAAATATAGAAAAATTGCAGTTATTGTTATGCCTTCAGAATTTGGAACACATAAGATTCATTCGGTTTGGTCTGCTGATAACAAAGCAATGTATGATATGTATGGGGTTGATGGACAACCTCATTTGAGCGAAATTAATTGGATTTGGGATACCTTTGATATAAATAGGAATATTTTCAAAACAGTAAATACTTTTAAGAGTAAATTTAAATTAGCAAGTCTTCATTCTGATAAATCTGTTAAAGACGATAACGGTAAAGAATATAATCTTTATAGAATTCAAGCAATTAAAGATTTTGGTGATGTTCGTGAAGGTGAAATGGGTGGTTATGTTTCCAATACCAATAATATAGGTAAAGGAAATTGTTGGGTTTATGATAAAGCAATGGTTTATGGTGATGGTTTTATTTCAGGAAATGCCAAGATAAAAGGTAATGCTAGGATTCACGGTGATGCTCATATTTCAGGTGATTCGGTTATTAGTGGTGATGCCGATATTGCAGGTGATGTAAAGATTGTAGATAAGAACATTAGAACCGGAAGGATAAGAAAAAATGCCAAGTAGTATCGTTAGAAAATATGCAAAAGAAACAGGTAAATCAATAGAAGATATTGAAAAGAAATGGAAAGAGGCAAAAGAAGCTGTTCTTAAATCTACAAGAGTATCAAGTCCAAAATTCTATCCTGAAGTTGTTACGGTTCTCAAAAGGATGCTTCATTTAAAAGAAGATGCACCTGTTGGTAATGCTCCTGCTACGACCACTTCAGATGTTGCAACATATAAAGATTATTTTGGAACACAATTTCGTAGACCTTTGATTAAGAAGAAAAAGAAGAAAATTGAGGAAGATGCATTAGCAGGAGCCGGTACAGGTGGTGGAAATATAACTGGTTCGATTTATGCAAGTCCAGTTGATATGGATTCTAAGATAGGAACTAGTTCTAAAAAAATGGGTAAGAACAATGTTCCTATGTATGCAAATGACAAACTATACAGATATAACAAAAAGAAAAAGAAAAAGATAGAAGAAAGAATAACCGATTATTTAAGGGATAAAAATGTTTAATTTCTTATTAGAAAATTTCAAAGACGTTAAAAGTAAATGGATAAGAACAGGTGCAGACCCTGCTAAAGTTGATGATTATATTGAAAAATATAAAAATCTAAAGAATAAAAATCTTTTTACTGGTTCCGATAAAGATATTAGTAAATGGGGTAAACAATCATTTGCTCGTTTTACAGATTTTATTGATGATGTAGAAGATGAACAAAAACATAAATTTTTGCAAAGTAAAGATAATTGGAAAGGTAGTCCAGAATATCAAGCATATGAAAAAGGTCAATTAACCTATTTCGAAGCACACAGTCATTGGTATGATAGAGTAAATCATTTAGGGAGTAATCCAAAGAAAGAAGAACCTATGGCAAAGAAAGAAGAAAAATGGTGGGATAGTAAACAATATCAGGATTACCTAAAGGGAGATACCGACCATTTTTCATATGATGATTGGTGGAAGGAATATCAAGAAGGTAAAGATAGAGGTATTGAAAGAGCTAAGAGTTTAGAAAAAACTGGCAAACCTCCATATTGGGATGATTTTTCTAAAGAGGATAGAAAATTTTATAAGAAGTTCATGAAGCAACAAAGACGAACTTTTAAAGAATATACTAAAATTGAATATGCAAAAGTTGAATATAATCATCCTAATTTAGTTATTCACATGACTGATAAGACTACAGATTTCTTAAAGCCAATTTATGCTAATTTAAAAGCTGATATTCTTCATAAAGCTGCTTCTCCTGCCGATATGATAGAAGCTATTCAAAAACATGATAGAATTATTATGATGGGTCATGGCGGCCCCTCTGGATTATTCGGTAGTGGTTATGGTCTTATTATAAATGATAGTTTAGCTAAATATTTAGAAGAAAAAGATAATAGTATTTTCATTTGGTGTAATGCTGATAAATATGTTGAACACAATAAATTAAAAGGATT
>JACTVF010000082.1 GCA_019695435.1 Methanoregulaceae archaeon
CGTCGGTTCGGCCAACCGCAAGGCAGGCAGGATCGCGTCACGGTTGAACAAGCCCTGTGTCGGCGGGAGTGACGCCCATAACGCACGGTTCGTGGGCTTCGGGAGGACATATGTCGAGGCAAAACCGGATATGCAGGCCATCTTTGCGGCTATCCGGGCGGGGCGGGTTTCCTGCGGCGGGAGAAAAACGCCCCTGCGCACCTATACCCGCCAGTCGCTGAACAACACATGGAGAAGGATCAAACGTCTGACCCGGCGGTTCCGCGTCCGGTAAGGCTTGCATGCCGGGTCTCCTACCTGGGCACCCGGTTCTATGGCTCGCAGCAGCAGGAGTCCAGCCGCACAGTCGAAGGCGAGTTTATCGGCGCATGCCGGCGCCTCGATCTTTTTTCTGACTGGCGGACTGCAGGTTTCTGTTCCGCCGGGAGGACCGACCGCGGGGTGCATGCCTGCGGGCAGGTCGTTGCATTCTCCACGCCATACCCGGACCGCGCCCGGCAGGCCCTCAACAGCCAGCTGCCACCTGATGCCTGGTGCACGGCCTCCGCTGAGGTGCCCGACACCTTCCATCCCCGGTACGATGCCCGGTCGCGCACGTACCGGTACTATTATTCAGAGACGGTACTTGATCCGCAGGCAATGGAAGCGGCGGCCACACATTTCCTTGGCGAGCACAACTTCTCGAACTTTGCCCGGGTGGGCGACAAGAACCCGTGGCGGAAGATCCTCGAAGCCCGGATCGGGACCGATGGCCGGTTCACGTACCTCGAAGTGAAAGCCGAAAGTTTCCTCTGGCACCAGGTGCGGTGCATGGCGGCCGCACTCTTATCCGTAGGCACGGGTGAACAGGATATGGACGGGATCCTCTTATTGCTCAACGAGAAGACGAGCCGGCCTATCCCGCCGGCGCCGGCGGAAGGGCTCGTGCTCTGGGATACGGACTGCGGGATCGCGTGGGTGCCGATTGAAGAGGGCGATCGCAGCGGCACGTACTGCACCGAGCTCCGGCGGCACCACGCGCTCATGGAGCAGGTCTGCCGGGTGCTCCGGCCGGGACTGCCGTAAACTCCGACATGTCTCTCTCAAAAAGACGGCTGGAAAAATTTTCAGGGGTTGGGATTATTTCCCCAAGAGTGTTGCAGCAAATGTTCTGCCGATCTCAAAACACTGGTTGAGCTCGTTCTCATCCGGCACATAATAACATTCCATCTGCTCTTTGACGTCAAATCCTGCTTTCGTGAGTTCGTCAGCGATTATTTTTACTGCGCCTCCCTTTCCTCCCATGGAACCGAAGGTGACTGCTCCCCTTTTTATGCCGGTGTGATCGAACCGCAACCCTTTGAGGTAATAGATGATGTCACCGATACTGGGAAACGGCGCATCGTGGATGGTCGGGATACCCATGCAGATTCCCTTGCTCGTGAGGATATCTTTTACAATCTCGCTCCGCTCGTCCTCATGCAGGTAATACATCTTCACGTCAATGCCGCCGGCGATCAGCCCCTCGGCAATCGCGTGCGCCATCATCTGCGTGGAGTGGTGCATGGTATCGTAGATAATGGTCACTTTATTCTCGCACACCCCGGTCGCCCAACCGGTGTAGGCCGAAAGGATCCGTCCCGGATCCGTCCAGATCTGGCCGTGCCCCGGTGCAATCATTGTGATCTTCTCCGCGAGGCCCAGCCTGCGGAACTCATCGAGCTTTTTTACCAGCAGCTTTGAGGGATACACGAGCAGGTTGCCGTAGAACTTTGCCGCCGCTTCCATCAGGAAGGCATCAGGGACATCATGGTCGTACCGTCTGGCATAACAGAGGTGCTGGCTGAAGGCATCATTGGAGAACAGGATGCCGTTTGGAGCGAGGAAGGTTTCCATGCTGTCCGGCCAGTGGAGGAAGGGGGTTTCCACGTTCTCAAGCGTCCGGCCCCCGAGATCTATTGTCGTGCCGGTCTTTGAGATGATAAATCCGGCCCCGGCAAGTGACGGGTAATGTTTGAGAAGACCCTTCTCTCCGATCTCGGTGCAGTAAATGGGGGCTTTCGGGAACTTTTTATGGATCTCGAGGAGTGCCCCGGAATGATCGCGTTCGATATGGTTCTGGATGATCACATCGATGGCAATATCGCGTTTCTCGCAGGAGAAGGCATGTGCGATCCTCCCCCACATCTGGGAGGAGGTGCCGGGATACGTATTGTCGATCAGGGCGACCTTGTCCTTCCCGAAAACAAGATAGGCATTATAGGTCGTCCCCTTGAGGGTATACCCGTGGTATGTCCGCAGGTCCCAGTCGAGCGTCCCAACCCAGTAGACGCCATCGCCGATCTTACATGACTCTGCTTTCATGCAGAATGATTACGCTCCGGTATATTAAGGCTGTCCTATAAAAACAATATGCCTGATATACCGGAAAAGCTGGAAGTATTTTCCCGGGAGAACCGGAACGATGGCAACAGACCAGTCCCTGCGGTCACGAAAAATTCGGGAGTGGGTAAAAAAGGTGGGGGTGGTTTTGATTAAAATACCCGGGCGCAGCCGCTTGCAACCGCCGCTTCGCTCACGGCCCCTGCCACGGTTTTGACCACGTCCCGGTTGAGCATCCGGGGCAGGATGCGATCATGCCGGGGGCGTTTCACGTAACCCGCGAGGGCGTGGGCGGCCGCAACCTTCATCTCAGCGGAGATCCGGGTTGCACACACATCGAGAGCGCCCCGAAAGATGCCTGGGAAGGCGAGCGCGTAGTTGATCTGGTTGGGGTACTCGCTCCGTGCCGTGCCGACCACGGATGCCCCGGCCAAGAGTGCGTCTTTTGGCAGGATCTCGGGCACGGGGCTTGCCAGCGCAAAGACGATCGGGTCATCTGCCATCGACCGGATCATTGCCGGCGTTACGATCCCCGGAACCGAAACGCAGATGCAGGCGTCCGCTCCCTCCATCGCATCGGCAAGCGTGCCCGTCCTCCCGCCAATATTAGTTTCCTCCCCGATGATGAACTTGTACTTGTTCGCGTACAGCCCCTCCCGGTCCCGGTGGATGATCCCCTGCGTGTCGCAGACAATGATATCGTTCACGCTGGGAAAGAGGCCGGGGTCGTAGCCGATGTGCCGGAGCATGCGGGTGATGGCAAAGCCTGCCGCCCCGGCGCCGCAGATGACGATGTTTAAGTCCTCGAACTGTTTCCCGGTCACCCGGCAGGCGTTGAGCAATGCGGCGAGCACGACCACGGCGGTCCCGTGCTGGTCGTCATGCATGACCGGGATCCCGATACCCTGCAGCGCCTCTTCGAGCTCGAAGCACTTGGGCGCCGCGATGTCTTCGAGCGCGATGCCGCCAAAGACCGGCGCAATGTTTTTTATGTCATCGGCAAATTCCGTGTGGTAACTCTCAAAACAGATGGGAAAGGCATCAATGCCGGCGAGTTTCTTGAACAGGAGGGCCTTTCCCTCCATTACGGGGATCGCGGCATAGCCCCCGATGTTCCCGAGCGAGAGGACGCGGGAACCGTCAGAGACGATCGCGATCGTGTTGGCCTTGAGCGTGTATTTCCAGGCAAGCTCCGGGTCTTTTGCGATCTCCTTTGAGACCGCCCCGACACCGGGGGTATAGACAAGCGAGAGGTCGTGCCGGTTTTTGATCCGGACTTTTGAATGGACCTCGATCTTCCCGCGGTACTTCTCGTGGAACGCGAGCGAGTCCGCGTAGATGTTCTCCCGCTTTTTTTTCTGTTGTCCGATCATGAAGCCACACGCCGAATAGTTCAATGGTGGAAGCGGGGCATGATGAATCTTTTGTGAAAATAGAGGGCGGGACGGAAGTATGATTCGACAGGGCAGGGGTCGCGGGACTTGCAGGGACGTTGATCCAACAAAGCAATCACTGCGGTATATGCTGGTGCCGGGCTGGGCATTATCACGCATTCATGAAAGGGGTCTGCCCTGTGCCATAGAGCCCCATTTATGCCAGCAGCCCTGCCCCCGGCTGCAGGGGCGTTTGCGATAGCCCTCTTTCAGAATAATGTTCCCGATGTGTTGGTGGATATGCACCTGAACAAATTCATGATCAAGGTAAATGCATAGCGCAAAACCTGGCGAGGCGTTTTGCGCGTTGGGCATCGTTTCAAAATATATTTGATGGCACTATCAGAAACGAGAAACCCTGTTTTTTAAACAGCCCATGGTCTTTATCCAGGCAATCCGTGCCCGAACGTCTTATCGATCCATGTACAGATCGCATCCCGGACCCTCCGGTACCCGCCAAGGATCTCTTCATCGGTGCCCGGGGTCAGGTGCGGGTCGGGAAACCCGTGGTGGATCGTTTTTTTTGCGGAAGGGACGACCGGGCATATCGCGTGGGCGTTGTCGCAGAGCGTGACGGCAAGATCGAACGGCACTCCCCTGAATGTGTCGAGCGACTTTGGCTGGTGGCCGGAGATATCGATCCCGATATCCTTCATCACGTCAATCGCACGGGTACTCACCCGGCCGGCGGGGCGGAAGCCGGCCGAAAAGACCTCGTATTTATCGCCGTACTTTGCCCGGAGGTAGCCCTCCGCCATCTGGGAGCGGGCCGCGTTTGCGGTGCAGATAAAAAGAATGCGGGGCCTGTTCATGTTCTGCAGTCTGATGATGGACTGCCGCCTTTATACCATTTCTCTTTGAGGTAAAGCGCCACGTTCACGGGGCCATGAGACCGATCGTCACTGATCCCTCTTTTCAGCTCCGCACGAACACGGTTCTTCTGTCGTCCCGCCGCAGCAGGAGCCGTCTGGCCCCCCGCAGCTGCACTCCGTATCCATATTTTTCCCCCGGAGCGCCGCTCCGATCATCGCCCATGCGCATCCGACCCCGCTCTGGACTTCGATTGCCTGCACCGGGCAGTTCTTCGCACACGCTCCGCACTCCATGCATTCCCGGGGATTGAGGAGTTCCGCCCGATCGTTGCCTTCGGCAAAGACCCGGTGGGGGCAGACCTGCGTGCACCGCCGGCAGTTGATGCACTTCTCCGGGAAATACCGGAGCGTGTTCTCCGCGTAACAGTCAAACATCAGGCCACCCCCGTGAGCCGGAGAACGCCAAGCGCGATCCCGAGGACCGTCCCGGCGCCGGCCATGAGCACCATTGCCGGCACGTACCGGAAGATCTCTTTTTTCACGCCCGTCCGCGAGGTGAACGTGGTCGAACCCGTGAAGTTGAGGGCAAGGTACGCGACAACGGCCGGTATGAGGAGGAACGGGACAAGCACTGTGATGACCTGCGTGAGGCCGGAGAGGCCGGGTGCCTGAACAAATGCGCCCGCAAACGGGATCGCGATAATGGCCCCGAGGATGAAGCCCTTCGTGGAGAAGTCATGTGTCGGGATAACCGGGAGCAGCGTGGGGAAGAGTATTGTTCCCGCGAGCACGGTGGCAACAGCGGCGATCCCTGCGACCGGGCCGGCAAGGAAGTACAGCACGACGGCTACCGCAATCATGGGGAGGAAAGCGTGCACAAGTTCCATGGGACAGAGGACGAGCCGGTCGGCAAGTGGGAACCGGACGGTACGCATCTCCCGGGTTGCCGTGCGGGTGGCAAGATATGCCGGGAGATCCCGGACCCGGACCGGGCCGTACTCGACCGAGAAGCCGGTCCGGCGGGTGACCTCATGTGCCGAAACCCCGGGCGCCGAAAGCTGGGGGAGGATGATCCTGCGGTGCGAGACAACTCCGGAAAGGCCGGTGGCATCGATGCGCCGGACCAGTTCGTCCGTCCCGAACGTGCCTTTCCCGGCAGCGCACCAGACGTTGATGCCTTTTGTGTCGAGGACAAGTATCCATGCATCAATGCCGGCGAGCGCCGAACGGAGCGCGTCAAAGCTGAGCGTGTAGTTCGCGGAGGCAAAGACCGGTGACTCTTTTGTCGGGTTGCCGAGCCGGTACAGGCCCGGCGGAACGATCCGGCCCATCCGGTTGACGCCCCACCGGGCAAGGAAGTGGCCTCGCCGGTCTTTTCCGGTGATTTGGGAGCTGGTGGTGCGAATCTCTTGGACCGGGCCAGCTGCCCCGGAGCAGCAGCATGCGGCAACCGGTTCTTGTGCGGATTTTCCGCAGCAGGCATTTTCTGGTTGTTCCATGTCTGGCACTTCATTTCAAATTTTGTTGAAACATTATCCGCAGGTCAATGGTTTATACTTTGGCATTTCATAATATTTTGAAATGAAATCTTCCGGAAGATCCTGCTGCGGTACGGGAAAACCCCTCGATAAGAAACGGGCGACATCCGACATCGGCCTCGAGGCGATCGAGCGCATTGGCGGCGAGGAGGCTCTCTCCCGGGCAGTTCCGGAGGAAACCGAGCTGACCGCAATGAGCCGGCGGTACCATGCCCTTTCCGACCCCCTGCGCCTCACGATCCTCTACCTTCTCAAAGACCAGCCGCTCTGCGTCTGCGTGATCAACCGGTTCATGCGGATTTCCGATTCAAAACTTTCCTACCATCTCACGGTCTTAAAAGAGAGCGGGCTTATCGAAGGCGAGTGCCGCGGAAACTGGATCATTTATTCACTCACTGAGACCGGGAAAAAATTTGTGTTGTAATTATTTTGTCATGGCCCGGTGGTATTCGGCCAGCACCGCCACGGCGTACTCGTCCACAAGGGCCGGCGGGATGTAATTGTTCTCCCGGATCCGGCGAATAAGTTCCGCGCTGATCGCTGCATTGCCGGTGAGCCCCCGGGTCTGAATGACTGCGAAGGCAGCATCGAGGCCGGTGATCCCGACCTGCTTTCCCGCGACCGTGAGCTGCCGGGTGCTAAAAAGGGTGTCGGCCACACAGGGAGGGAGCGAATCTTTCGCCATTGTTTACCGCGTTCCTGCGTTTTTCCTGAATGCTGCCGCAGCTGCTACGAATTTTTTGCAGAACGCGTCGGTGAAATATGCATGGGTGTATGCCCCGATGGTTGAATACTCCGTAAGCCCGTCATTGCCGCCCCCGATACCGGCGCCCTGCCCGAGCCGGATCGCAAAGCGTGCCTCCGGATCGCATTCGACTCTGGAGTAATGGAACTCGTGGCCCCGGATCGCCACCGTTCCCGTCCAGAGACCGGGCCGGCACCCAAATGCGCCCGTCACGTACCCGAGCGCCTGGAGTTTTGGTGTCATGACGGCCCGGCCCGGGAGGATGCCAGCCATTGCATATGTCTGGTTGTCTGCTTCGAGCGATCCGCAGAGGTACATAAGCCCCCCGCACTCGCCATAGATCGGCATACCCGCTTCAGCCTGATCACGAATGAATTTCCGGCACCGCGAGTGTTCGAGCATTTCCGCATGCAGCTCAGGATACCCCCCACCGATGTAGATTGCATCTGCGTCCGGCTCTTCATCTTTCAGGGAAGAAAAGGGCCGCACTTCCGCGCCGGCTCTGGCGAGCCGGTCAAGGTTGTCCTGGTAATAGAAGCAGAACGCCTCGTCCCGTGCGACTCCGATGACCGGACGGTGCCGGGTCGCGGGGGCTTTTTGTGTGGCAATCGCCGGGACACTGATCGGAGGAGCGGCCCGGGCGACCGCGAGGATCCGGTCGAGGTCGCACGATTCGGCAATCACCCGGCCATAGGTCTTCATCGCCGGCGACTCATGTGCCATCACGAGGCCGAGATGCCGGCTCTTTACTTCGCTCTCCGGCTGCTTTGGCACCCAGCCGAGCGCCGGGACGAACTCCTCCTCTGCGATCATCTGCCGGTGCCGGTCACTCCCGATTTTGTTGTAGATGATGCCGGCGATCTTCACCCGGGGATCAAAGTCCCGGAAGCCCTTCACCACCGCGTGGATGCTGCGCGAGACCGCGTGGACATCGACGACAAGGATGACGGGCGCTTTGAGGATCCGGGCCACGTGTGCGGCGCTTGCGGTATCGCTCCCCTCTCTCCCGTCAAAGAGGCCCATCGCCCCTTCGATGATCGCGACATCGGCGCCGGCCGAAGCAGCGGCAAACGTCCGTCGTATCCCGGTCTCTCCCATCATGCAAAAATCGAGGTTACGGGACGGCCGGCTGCAGATGAGCGTGTGGTGGGAGGGGTCAATGAAGTCCGGGCCGGTCTTGAACGGCTGAACCTTACAGCCGCGGGCGACAAGCGCCGCCATCAGGCCGCTTGCGATCGTCGTCTTGCCGCAGCCGCTGTGCGTGCCGGCGATCACGACCCGGGGGATGTCAGCCTGCATGATGATGTTGTTTGCCGGCTTTGAAGGAATAATTTGTCGTTCGGGGCACCCTGCGAGGAGCACATTTTTCCGGGCATAAGAATCCCCAAGAGACTGCGTGTATCCCATACTCTCTCGTATATCTGAGGATCCGGGTACCCGGTGATCCGAAACGCGGACGCTGGCAGGAAGGGGAAATTCTGGATGTTTCCGTGGACCTTGCATGACGGAATAACTAAAAAAAGAATTTGTTCTGTAATTAAGCGGTCACGTTCGCGGCCTTGCAGCCCTCGCCACGGAAGAGCGCCCACTCTTCGCAGGTTGTGCCGTTCGGGAACGTGCACATACCGTACTGGCCGCCGTCAGTGTTCGTCATGATTTCGGTAGTGCCACCAATGTTGCCGCAGTTAACAGAAGCGGGGTTAGCGAGACCGGTCTGGTTGGATGTGGAGCCGCTACCCGCCCCAGCCTCTGCGGCCTGCGTTGTCGAAGGTGAAGTAGGTGTGGTGGTTGTTGTCGATACCGGTGTGGACTGCCGGGTACACCCGGCAATGATAAGGCCGGCACCAATGCAGAGGCACAAAACAAGTACTATGAAAGATTTCGAAGCCATAATCATGACCGGATAGGTTTTTACCGGCCCGTGCTAAAAAAAGATTGGATTAGCTCTCTCCTCGGGCCTCATGCGGAAATGATCGTGTGTCAGTGTCCCGTCGCCTTTTTCATCCTGGCAACATACTGCCTGAGATCTTTTTCCATTGCCATGGTATCGCCAAGGGTCTTTTCCACGATATCCACAATGGCGCTTCCGACAATCACGCCATTGGCACCTGCTTTCGCGCAGGTCGTTACGTGGGCCGGTGTCGAGATCCCA
>JACTVF010000083.1 GCA_019695435.1 Methanoregulaceae archaeon
CGTGGGAGCTTGTGGCGGTAAACGTCCGCACTCCCGTGATGCCTGCGCCGATGCAGGCCGCCATTGCGGAGTGCTCGCTCTCGACCGGGATATACCGGCTCTTCATCTGGCCGCTCGTGACGTAATCCGCGATCGTCTCGACGATCTCGGTCTGCGGGGTGATCGGGTAGGCCGCGACTACTGCCGGCAGTGCCTGTTTGACAGCCTCGGCGATCGCCTTGTTGCCCGTTGCGATCTTCTTCATGGCTGCGCCTCCTCGGCGGCCAGTTTCTGCAGGTTCTCGGTCAGGTGCTGCCGGAGGGTTTCAAGCGATTTTGCGTCGATGCCCTTGAACCGCCCCTGTGGGGCGAGGTACTCTTCGAGCGGGATCGGTTTTCTCATCGCCGCTTTCGAGGGTGCGCTTATCGTCAGTTTCCCGTGCTCGCGCTCGTAGAGCACCCACATGCCGGATTTGACCGCGAGTTTTCCCATCTCGATCGTCTTCTCGGTCGGGTACCGCCAGCCGGGCGGGCAGGGGGCGAGGATATGGATAAAGGTCGGTCCCCGGAACGTGAGCGCTTTTGCAACCTTCTTGAAAATATCCTGCGGGTACGCGCTGCACGCGGTCGCCATGTATTCGAGGTGGTGGGCGGCCGCGATCGCGTCGATGTCTTTCTTCTCCACGGTCTTCCCGGTGGGGGTGGTCGTGGTCTTAGCGCCAAGGGGCGTCGCGCCCGAGCGCTGCATGCCGGTGTTCCCGTAGGCCTCGTTGTCGTAGCAGATATACAGGAAATCGGTGCCCCGTTCAAAGGCGCCCGACATCGACTGGATACCGATATCAAGCGTCCCGCCGTCCCCGGCGTAGACGATCACGTGGGTCTTTTTGCCCATGCCTAAAAACGCTTCGGTCATCCCCGATGCACACGCGGCAGCGGAGGCAAACGCGACATTGTAGACCGGCACGTTCACCGCGGTGTTGGGGTAGATTCCCTGGATGACGCTCGCACAGCACGCGGGCACGACAAGCACGGTATCATGCCCGGCAGCTTTCAGCACGTAGCGCAGCGTCAGGGACGAACTGCACCCGGCGCACGCGGACGTGCATTTTTTTATGTACTCTTCCTTTGGGATTTCAGCGATGATCACCAACTCCTGACAAAACCTGTTGTCGGAATGAACGGATGAGCGCGAAAAGCGATCGCGGATCTATCATTATTTATCATCATGGATAGACAAAAAAGGATCTGTTTTGCCGGTCGCTGTTTGTTTCCCGGTAGACCCCCGGTGATCACTTTCGCCCCGCCCGGTCAGGGATTTAAACGCCGGTTCTTTCAACAGTTGGTATGGGGAGGATGGAAAACCCCAAAAAGAGTTCCCGTGCCCGTCACCAGTCCGGCACGGAGAACGATCCTCCCGACCACTCAATTAAAAACCCTTGAATGATATCTATGTCAGATGCATGAGCGGGATCCTCTCACCCCTTCTCACGCCTAAACTCTTTTCGTTTTAATGGCATTTCCCATTCTGTCAATAAAAATAGTTATCGGGAGGGAACGATCTCCGTTTTATTTTCCCGGATTTTATTCCCGGCGTTCTTTCAACGTACCAGAAACTTCTGAGTCGATTTTTTTTATGATATCAGGATGATTTGCCATCTCCCGCAACGCCTTCTGCTTAAGGGCATATGCCGGATACCACACGGTAAAGACGATAGCGAGTATCATGAAGACCCATTTCAGGTTGTCCCAGAACATAAGGCCCGGGTCAGGCCGGAGCAGCAGGAAAGCGTCAATAGCCATGCTGAGTGTGAATGCAACTCCCCATACCGCGGAGATAATATAATTTGCCCGCATGAATGATGCGCTCTTCACACGCTCGGGATCCACGCCTTCCCTTGAATACTGGAGGGTGAAGGGAAACCGGAACAGCATCGTCGCCCAGCAGACAACCGTAAGGCTCAGCATCGAGAGTACCGAAATATAGTTTGCGAGAGGGTACAGCTTCAATCCGATGATCAGGATGAAGAACACAACGAAAAACACAATCGTGACCACGGAAAGGATATAGCCCTGGAGCAGTTGCCGGTAACTCGTCAGGAGAGTGAGCACGATACCGACAACAAAGGCGAGGGTCAGGCACATCAGGGGACTTCCCAGGGGAGCTTCAGCGACAAGGGTGAACGCGATCCATGGCACAAATGCCGTAAGAAGGGATATCAGGTTCATTATGGTATGTGAAGTGGATTTTCTGAATAATAATCCTTTTTATTTTATACGTTGGTTCCTGCGGCCCCCCACATTTCCAACCAGTATTGGAACCCGCGGGATGTGTTTTGGCCGGTTTTGCAACGGGAGATTTGGAATTTTCGGGGTCCGGGGGATCTTCTTCACCATAAAGGGGGCAGGCGGGATACCTATGGAGAACTGTCATTGACTTCAGGCTTGGAGGGGGTTGACCGGCCCTGGCTCCCCCTGCCGCATAACCCGAGAGGCGTGTTTCATCAGCATCGCTGAATACAGGCAATTCTTACCGGGAAACCCCCCGGTGCAAATCCGCAGGTTTTCCGTACTGATCCGGGTCCGGAGTTCCCTGTTTCCGGTCGTCACCCGAAGGTGTGCTCCACACCGTAAAAGACAACGGGGAGCGTCATATATATCGCCGTACTCCAGGTGTTTCCCGCCAGTGCGAACATGATGCCCACGATGGAGACACAAGGGACCACGAGGTTCCGGAAACAGACTTTCCTGATGTACGCCGGTTTCAGCGTTGGTTCTGTCAGCCGGTAGTCGTTCGTTGCGTACCACCACTGGAGGGACATACCTATGCCGATGAGAAGGAGGTTCGACTCAAACGTCATTGCACCGACCGGAACACCGGAAAAAGCGCCGGAAAATGACGCTGAAAAGGGAAGGAGTGCAACAAACATGAGCGTTACGAGGTTAATCCAGGTGAATATCTTATCGGGGGTCCGTACTGAATGGAACTGCATGTGCTGGCTGAGCCAGAACGCCCCGAGGATAAGAAACGCGAGAACATAGTGCATGAAACTGGAATAGAGGGCGAGGAGAACCTGAAGAGCATATGCATTTGAGGGTACCAGTGTCGCCTTATCCGGCACACTCAGACCGATAACAAGGAGCGTCATCGCGAACGCAAAGATGCCATCCGAAAGCGCTTCCAGCCTGCCCTTGGTGAGATGGGATTCGTTACTCCCTTCAATTTCCTCAGTCATAATCTCCCTCCTCCGTACTGGGAAGTAAACGGATTTATTGCTTGGGATTTTTTCAAAACGTAAATGGCCCGGATTCATCAGGTTTGATGAAAACCAGAATAGAACGGATGAGAGGGAAGAATGATCTCAGGAATTTTTCCTCATTGCAGTGTGCCAGCGGAGGAGTAATATATTTTAGGATCATTCCTCTAATGTCTCCTATGGCTCTTCGATCCCTCAACCTTCCCGGTGTCGGCACAAAATACGAATTCGAGACTGACAAGGGCGATACGGTCGCGATATTTTTTACAAAGACCGGGACCATCCAGATGTATACCCTCCAGAAAGGCTGCCACACGCCAAGCGCAGCCGAGATGACACCGGTGGAAGCGCGGAGGCTCGGAAATATTCTTACAGGGGCGATCATCGAGGCCGACCAGGAGAGCGTGGAGATCGCGTTCTCGGCGCTTGCCGATCTCCGGATCACCATCCACTCGTACATCATCCCCCGGGCCATCGCAGGAAAAACGATCGAAGACCTCAGGATCCGGGCAAAGACCGGGACGACCGTTATCGCGATCTCAAGGAATGACAAGAATATCATCAATCCCCCGCCATCGTTCGTGTTCGAGACCGGCGATGCCGTACTGGTAATAGGTGAGTCAGACCAGCTCAGACTGTTCGAACGCGAGATCATGGTGGATTGATGGAAGGCATCATAATCGCCCTTTTTGTCTGCCTCGTGCTTGCGCTGGTCGCCAAGTACCTGACCATCCCGGCGATCCCGTTCTACATCATTGCAGGGGTCGTCCTCGGCCATGCCGGCCTCGGGATCGTCGCGTCCGACCAGATCAGCAGTTTCTTCTCCGACATGGGGCTGATCTTCCTGCTCTTCTTTGTTGGTCTCGGCCTCAAGGTGGATAAGATCTCCGAGAACCAGTCGGAGGTGCTCACGAGCGGGATGA
Organism: Methanoregulaceae archaeon; assembly: GCA_019695435.1. Lineage (GTDB taxonomy): Archaea > Halobacteriota > Methanomicrobia > Methanomicrobiales > Methanospirillaceae > Methanoregula. Next base: position 4,156 of record JACTVF010000083.1, read on the forward strand.
TCGATCTCAACGTCAATATGATCATCGGCTTTGTGGCTGCCTACCTCCTCGGTTTTTCGCTGGTCGAGGCTCTCATTGTTGCCGCGGCCTTCTACAGTTCCAGCACCGCGATGACGGTGACCTCGTTAATCGAGAACCGGAAACTGATGATGCGGGAGTCGGAAACCATCATCTGGCTGATGGTCTTTGAAGATCTTGTGCTGATCATCGTCCTTGCAATTCTGTCGGCCGGTAACGAGAACCTGCTTCTCTTTGCGGGGGAGATCCTCTTCGGTCTTGCGCTCATTTACGCGCTTGCCCATTATGGTAAGGAATTCCTGATCTCGATCCTCGACCGCGATGACGAACTGCCCATCATCTTCACCTTCGTTGCCGTGGTCGCGACCGCCGCTTTTGCCCTGGAACTGGGAGTTCCCGACACCCTGATGGTGATCGCCCTCGGGGCTGCATTTGCGACCACCGACCCGGATGCGTTCGAGCAGCATGCCCGCCCGTTCAAGGACGTATTCATGGTGATCTTCTTTGTCTTTTTCGGCATCACCATCAATCTGTCCGGCAATATTAGCGTCGGGGTGATCGCGATCATCTGCCTTCTTGCTATTGCAAGCAAGCTGATCTCCGGTGTGCTGACCGGCATTGCGCTCTATGGATCGGCCAAATCGGGTCTTGAGATCTGGACAAACACCATCGGACGGGGCGAGTTTTCTATCGCGCTTGCCGTACTGTACGGCTCTCCCCCGGTCGCCGCCACCATCGCCGTGATGGTGATCGTAACCTCCCTTGTCGGGTCGTTTGTCGCGAAGTACTATGGTTCGCTCTCACGCGGGTTCGGGAGGAGAAGCCGCCATCACGGGCCGCCACACCGGGTGCATGCGGTCCACTGACCGTCTCATTCAATCAATACGAGCCCTACCGAATGCACATCGCTGTGCACGATCTTCCCGTACTCCATGTTCTTGCAGGGGATCGTGACGAGGTCCCAGCCTGCATTCTTTGCCGTGGCAAAGACATCCATCCCTGCAGCCTCCATGCTGGGCCTGACCATGTCCATGTGCCGGCATTTCCGGCGCAGGCTCTCATCCACCACGCCTTCGGCCTCCTCCGCAACACAGTGCTGGTGCTCGCACCAGATACAGGGATAGCCGCCGAAGCCGAACGCCTTGTAGAATCCGTCATAGAATGCGGTCTTCTCAAGGAAATGGACCGTCCCGTTCACCCAGAGGATCAGGTCGCGGAAATACGGGTGGAAGTCATCGGGAATGTCATCCGGCCCGAATGCCCCGTGACCCGGGACACCGTCAAAGCGGATCAGCAGCGCCGTTTTGTATTCCCCAACCATCCTCCGGGTCTCCTCCGGTGCCGGGGCATACGGCGGGCAGCCGAAGTGCTTGCCGTAGCCCTTGCAGCCATAGCGGCACTTGAACCTCACCCACTGGGCCACGACAATGTCTCCCGGATCGATCTGCTGCGCGTGTGCGCCTCGTTCCGCGGCGAGCCTGATCAGGCTCTCTATTTCACTGGCACTTTCCTGCATACCGGCCACCTCATGCAGAGGATGCCCGCCCGGATCGATAAAGTTTTCCTGCATGGGCACCTCTCCTTTAACAACAGGGGTTTCCCATGACTGACTACCGCACCGGGTGCATGGTCTGCGGCAAACCGCTCCGCTACCTCGAGTCACCGGAGCAGCGCGAGTGTGTGTACTGCCACAAGGTCAAGACTACCAATGCTGTCTGCGTGGACGGGCACTTTGTCTGCGACCGCTGCCACAGTCTCGGTGCTGATGATGCGATAGAGCAGTACTGTGTAAAGACCACAGAAACTGATCCTGTCAGGATGGCGATCACCCTGATGCAGAACCCGGTCGTGAGCATGCACGGCCCCGAGCACCATTTCCTCGTGCCCGCCGTGCTCCTTGCGGCGTACTGCAATGTCACGGGACAGCCGGACCGGAAGGCAAAGCTGATCGCGACGGCACGGGATCGCGCCGGGATGATCCGGGGCGGGGCCTGTGGTTTTATGGGCGACTGCGGGGCGGCAGTGGGCACCGGGATCTTCATATCGCTGGTGACCGGCGCTACGCCGCTCTCGCACCGCGAGTGGCAGCAGGCCAACCTCGTGGTGGCGAAAAGTCTTGAAACGATCGCCATGCACGGCGGCCCGCGCTGCTGCAAGCGCAACACCTTCCTTGCGATACAGGGTGCGGTCGCCTTTGCACAGGCACAGCTGGGGGTGACGATCCCGCTCTCCCCGTCTGTCACCTGCCAGTTTTACGATATGAATAAGGAGTGCAGGACCCGGGACTGCCCGTTCTATCCTGACCGCTGATCCCCGCCGCCTCGTGCCCCGATGATCCTCTGGACGATCAGGCGCGAACTGGCGAGGTCGCCGTCCGCATATTTCCCGATCCGGACAACTTCTGCATGAAGTCCCCGCTCCGCGAGCTGGCGTCGCAGGTTCTCCTCATCGAAGTACTGGTTGAATCCGATCGTGATGATGTCGGGATGGATCTCCTCAATGGGGCGGAACATGTCGATCTGGTCACCGAGGATCGCGTGATCCACCGGTTTGAGCGCGGCAATCATCGACCGGCGCTGCTCCTCCGGGACGATCGGACGGGGCTTGTGTTTCACGTTTGCGTCCCGGGCCACGATCACGAAGAGCTCGTCGCCAAGTTTCTTTGACTCGGTAAGATAGTAGAGGTGCCCCGGGTGAAGGATGTCGAAGGTGCCGGTGGCAACGACGCGCCGGGAGGTCATGGGATCACCGCGAGTTCGCTCGGTTCGCCGTCCGCAGTAAAGCATTTCCAGTCATTCTCGCGGTACGGGGCGCCGATGATGAGGTGGTACCGTCCTGCCCGGGGAAAGAAGTTCACGTCCGCACTGGAGGGCCGGAGCACGCCGTTCGGGTGGGAGTGTGCGCTTCCCGCGAGGTGAGTGCCCAGCGGCATCATGTCAAAGAAGATCGATGCAGATGAACTCCCGGTGATCGTTCCGGGGAGGAGATTGAGTTCACTGATCACCCCGTCCTCTTCTTTTAAGAGCGCCGCGAACTCGTTCGGGTGGCTGTTTTTGCCCAGTTCGAGCAGCAGCATGAGAAGTTCCTGTTTGATCCCGCGGATGGTCATGATAGTGTCACGGTAAAAGAGCGAGTATTCGCTTTGGTACCGATCCATTCGTTCTCGTATGCAAAAAAACCTCGCAACCACCGGGAAAACCTCCTGATCGTTTCACCCGGATGTAAAAAAAGGATTGAGTGGAATTAGGAGCCTGACTGGCCCTTGAGCCACTTCAGGAAGCTCGCGATCAGGTCGCTGTCCTTCAGGTCCTGGCTCTGTGCCTGGTTCACGCTGTCCCCCTGTGGCTGGTCTGACTGAGTGCCGGCCGCTCCGATCTGCCCGTTCTGGTTTGCGGATCCGTTGGTGTTGCCGTTATCCGGCGGGAGCTGGGACGGAGTCATGTTTCCGTCACTAGGCCCGGGTATCATCCTGTTATCCGGTGCCGTCCAGTTACCGGGAACGGTCATGTTACTGTCCATCGGCGGGTGGTTAAAGGTTATGTTGCCGAATGCTGTCATGTTTCCGTCACCCGGTTCGGGCATGGGAATATTGCCCGTCATGTTTCTGAAATCCCCTCGTGGCGGACCCTTCGGTGCATTCGCGTTCCCGGTATTCTGATCTGTACCGGCGTTTGAGTTCTGCCCGTTGTCCGGCATCATCATACCTCCCTGACTGAACCCGCCCTGTCCTTGGTTGTTACCCTGATTATTCTCTTGGCCGGGCCCTGCTGCGGCAACCATGGGTACCATAACGAAGGCTGCACACAACAGGATCACCGGTATGAATCCAATTTTTCGTGTAGTTTTCATGATATATTCCCTCATGTTGGGCAACTGCGCATTTTTTCCTTGCAGTTGTCATATTCGGTCTTCTTTTAACAGTCTCTTATAAATTAGAAACTCGCATGGGGTCAATTACTTGCAAAAACGCGTCAATGATCATACCCGCGAGTTAACATTATCGCCGTTGCGGTTCTCCCGCTGGCCGGCAACGAATATCGCGACAGCAAACGCGGTGCCAGAAAAGAGTTGAATGTAGTATTGTGCCATCCCGCGCGATCCGGGTTATTTCTTACCGGTCACCTTGATGACATGGTACCCGAACTGAGATTTTACCGGGCCGATGACCGATCCCTGCTCTGCGGCAAACGCGGCCTGCTCGAACTCGGGGACCATCTGCCCTTTGCCGAACCAGCCGAGGTCTCCCCCGTTCTTTTTCGACGGGCAGGACGAGAAGCGCTTTGCAACTGCGGCAAAATCCTCGCCATCCTTGATTCGTTTCAGGATCCTGTTTGCATCCTCCTCTTTTGTCACGAGGATGTGGGATGCGCGTATCTGTGTGGTCATGTATAGTGATGGGGAGGTTTTGGGATAAAAGGGTTGAGAGATGGGTGTTGAAGTGGTGTTTCCAGCTGTTCCTTTAGGGCTGTCGCCTCCAGCAGGGGGACGGTTCCAAACTAAGAGAGCGTAGGTCCCGGGGGGATCGTTTCTCCGACGGAGGGCCGGAACATGGCGATCCCGTATGGCCGGTCTCCAGTGGAAGCGCTGTCCACGCCACTCAAAAAGTCTTATTTAATCGCGTTTTTTCCCGAAATTTCCCTTTTAATCAGGATTCAGACCTGCATAATAGCGGGCTTCTGCGGGCAGGGTTTTTGGAGATGTCTACATGGTCATATGAGTGGGAGATCGGCCACCCGGAGGCCGCTATGAGCGTTTCTTAATTTTACGTCGGAGAAATTGGTTT
>JACTVF010000084.1 GCA_019695435.1 Methanoregulaceae archaeon
ATATGTTAATGATTCCTGACGCCGTTGATATATGTGGAGTTGTTGGCATCACCGATAATAACCAGAGAAAGGGGAACAACGATTTCGATCCCAATGCCGTAAATCCTGACGGAACCCCGCTTGTCCGGGTCAGGCTGCCCAAGAAATGGAATAATGAGATGTTTGGTTCCGCCGACCTGATGATGGGGGCAAACCATATCCGGGTGCGGTGCTTTGACGGGGTCACCCGGATGGGACGGATCAAGGGGAAGATAAAAAAGCGCGTCTGGATCCGGGAAGGGGACACCCTGATCATCGTCCCGTGGAGTTTTCAGGACGATAAGTGTGATATTATCTACCGGTACCTGCCGCCGCAGGTGGACTGGTTGCGGAAGAACCGGTACTTATAATTCCTTTCTGTTTTTATTACAATTCTTGATCCCACTGATGAAGGGTGCGCCGGCAATCCATTGCTTCATCGTCTCGCACAGCAGAATATATACTCATCTATGCAGACAAACGAGCAGAAGATCCGGTTAATCCGCGACCGGTTGACCCGGATTGGCATCCGGGAAAAGGATATAAGCGATGAAACGATTCTGGCCTCATACAGCATCAATAACAACGGCCAGCTCTGTGGTGTCCAGAAATCCCAACCGCCACTGACCTGACAGATAGGATGTTATATCAAAAATCTCCTTTTGGGGAATAGCCCGTGCACTCCGTGATCCTGCATTTACCGGATTTTCCTGTTTATACATTATACAGAAGTACTTAAGCAGGGACAGCATGTTTAATATCACAGTTTTTTGACTGTATGTGAAAACTATGTATGGATCATCCAATTTTGGCGGTCGCGGTCCCAGAGACTCCGGCCCACGTGAAATGACAAAGGTCACCTGTTCCGATTGCGGAAAAGAGTGCGAAGTACCGTTTAAACCAACCGAAGGAAGGCCCGTGTATTGCCAGGAATGCCTGCCAAAACACAGAAAACCCCGGTTCTAAGTACATAACCTTATAACTATTTCCTCTTTTTAGGAATGTTCAGTCTCATTCCACCCATAATCCGATGAGATGCTTTTCGTGCTTTACTGCATGCATACCGCATGGTCCGGCGCTGTTTTTTTCATGACTGCAAGGCTGCATCTGCCGTAATGTGGTGCCAGCCTTCATGATGGAGTCATGTTGAGCAGCCAGATCTGTGCATTGAGAACGGCAGCAAAACAGCACCATGCGAGATACGGGGCAAGCAGCCATGCAGCTGGTACGGAAACGCGCCGGAACGAGATCGCGGTTGCTGCAATAAGGACAATAAGGAGCAGGAGCACGACAAGGGCTATCGCTACTGCGTGTCCCCCAAAGAAAACCATCGACCAGAGGAGATTGAGTGCCAGTTGGGTGGCAAAGAAAATAACACCCTGCCGGACCGGGGCGCTTTCACTTCCATCGCGGAGGAAAAGGTAGAGCGAGATTCCCATCAGGAGGTAGAGCACGGTCCAGACCGGACCAAAGACCCAGGCCGGTGGGTTTATCGCGGGTTTGTTGAGCCCGGCATACCAGCCCGGGATGCTCCCAACAGTGAAAAGCGAGCCAATTATCCCTACACTAAGGGGGATGGCAATGCAGAGGATGAGCAGGAGCCAGGTGCGGAGGATGCGGGTGTCCATAGGTGTTTTGGGGATTTTCAGGAAAATGAAGGTGTCGGTCGGGAGAGAAACCAATAATTGTGCTCTGTGAGGTATTTTATGAAGACTGAAACGGAAGTGCCAGACGGTTACTCATGCGTACTGTAAAAAAGGCATGCTGGCGTTTAACCGATCACCGGATACTCTGCCAGAGCATCACCCCAATCTCAAAGGCGATGAGAATGATGACCACCCATTCCAGGAAATTCGAGTGCTGGATCCGTACCTCGTCAGATAACATCGAGTAGTTCTCCCGGATCACCGCGATCTTCCGGCTCACGCTCTCGCTCCACTGGCCACTCCTTAGGATCTTGAGCGCCGCTGCATAGACACGGGCGTAATAGACGTCCTCGGTCACTTTGATCAAATTATCGACCTTCTCGATCGTCTCGGAGATCTCCGCGGACGTCTTCATCTGGTGTTTCATGATCGCATGGTACTGCCGGCTCCTGCTGAACCATGAAAGCCTGTCTGCATGCTCGATATCATCATACATCCGCGCCATCTCACGGGTCAGCTCCCGGTCATAGTACCGCAGCTCGAGCACCTGCACGTTTGCAAACTCGATCAGATCGATGATATCGGTCGGGCTCTCGGGGCCACACAGCAGGGCCGAGTCCCAGGAAATAAGCGCAAGGTCCTCGTTTGAGTAACTGAGGGAATTTTTTATGATATCCTCCCGGATCTGGGGAGAGACACAGGTCCGGTCTCCAAGGAGCAGCGGCACCGGGTCGATCGTATCGTCCCGCCTGTCGGTCACGTAGATCGTGTAATCCTCGTAAAAATCCGGGTCGATGGCAAAATTTTTGATGTGCGGCTTGATGATCTCCCCCAGCGTATTGAGATACTGGAGGAAAAAATCCGAAAGCCCCTCCTGGCCGGCAAACCGGAACGCGATATCTTCGAGTTCCCGGTGGTCCGCCTGAGGGTTCTCGTAGATGAAACAAAGGCTGATCACCCCGATATCGTAGACACGGGCGACAGCGGAGAACTCGTACGACCGCCCCTCCCGTTCCACCGTGACAGGTAGCATGCGGATAAGAAGCGGGGACGACTCGATCATAATGGATTTGGGCTTGACCCGAACAAAACTGGTACGGGCAGTAAAGTAATTCCGGGCCAGAGACTTCTCCAGCCAGTCGATATCGATCTCCCGGCCTATATCATAGATGCGGTAAAACCGCAGTGAGATCATAATAAGTTCTCCTTTCCGGGAAAGACCCGGGATCGTATGCTTATATTATTTCACCTTAAATCATCATAAACTCTCACACCGACAGTACAATGCCGTCGTATCCACCGGTTTTTTGGGAGAAAAACAGGTTCCCCCCGTTTTGGGTGTATGTACGGGAGAGGATGGAACCTGCGAACCCTCGCGGTGATTTATATCCCTGCAGCGCAAACTAACGATAGAGAGATTCCATGAGTGCTGATTTTCTATCCCTTGCCATGGTTACCGTGATCGGCCTTTTGGCAGGCACCGCAATCGGTCTGTTCATCGGGTACCTCATGAAGAAGCAGCGATCCCGCTGGGCGGATATGACCGGGCGCGAAAAAGCGATCAATATCGCGCTCATCGTTGTCTGCTCAGCGATCTGCATCGCCGGTCTTGCGTGGCGCTTTTTCCTGAACTAAAGTCGCTACAGCCGTACCGGTGCCCGCGCTTTTTATCCATCTGCCGCTCCGGGAGCAGGACACGGTACAAAAATAGCATCCCACAAGTGACATATTGATGATGCGGAACATGCAACAGGTAACGGTACACATGTCCATGCAGGGACAAGTAAATCCGGGTGCCCAGACATACCCGCTTCTCAAAGACGCCCCGTGGGCCTGCCCTGCCGGGACGATAACTTCGGCAACAGGCAGTGCGCAAAGGTGCATGTAAGTGGAGACCGGACTGTTCATCCAGGGCATCATCATCGGCATTGCCCTTGCCGCGCCGGTTGGTCCGATCGCGTTTGTGTGCATCCAGCGCTCGCTCGCCCATGGACGCCTGCACGGCATCACTTCCGGCCTTGGGATCGCCACGGCCGATGCATTCTATGCGGCGGTGACGGCATTTGGCCTTGCCCTTATATCAGACTTCCTGCTCACCCGACAGTGGTTCTTCCGGCTGTTCGGGGGGCTTGCCCTCATCGCGGTGGGTCTCCGTATCGTCTTTGCCGCGCCCCCGGAGGTAACTACAGATCCCGAGAACGAGTCTTACCTTGCCGATTATACCACGATGCTTGCCTTCACGCTGGCAAACCCGCTTACTATCCTCTTCTTTACTATCATTATCCCGGGCCTCGGGGTGGTGATCAGCGGAAGTGCCTGGGTCACCCCCACAATCTTTGTGATCGGCGTGTTTCTTGGTGAAATGGGGTGGTGGGTCTTCCTCTGTGGAACATTGGGTTCCATGCGAAGTTACCTCACAAGGGAGCGCCTGCACCTGATCAACCGGCTTGCCGGTCTCGTGATCACCGCATTCGGGGTGGTGCTGATCTCCTCACTGATCATGACAAGAGGCTTCGCGTGACACCAGAGCCCGTTCATCCCCGCTCCCCTTAACCCTGGCTCCACGGACACGCCTTTTTCTGGATTCTTGTGTATCCTGTGGCACCATACGGACGACGAACACGAATTGACCGGTTTTTACAGATATTTCACTGATAGAATAGTTCACTTAATAAACTATTATGCGGCAAAACTATTTCTGGGATTTGATAATAGATGGCCGAAGATATCCGGGACCGGGCGGCGGATGCGCTGCTTGCACTGATTCCTCTCTACTACAAGAACGTGATGCGACAGAGACACGCAAGCACCGGGGTACAAGTGGCACAGATCCACACGCTCGGGGTGCTCATAAAATGCGAATCAATGCCAATGTCGGAGATCGGAAGCCGCCTCTATATCTCCCGGCCATACATGACCCGGCTCGCCGATCTGATGATTGCTGACGGCCTGGTGGAGCGCCGGCCCGATCCTGCCGATCGCCGGGTGATCAATCTTGCGATAACAGAGAAGGGTAAAAAATTCCTCAAGCAGTCGATTACCTGGTTCAAGAAGGATCTCAAAGAGAGCTTGACCGGTCTGGACGATCATGATGTAGGGAAACTGTGCATAGCGCTTGAAGATGTGTACCAGATCCTTACAAAACTCCAGCTGGGGTGACGAAATGAATCTGTTCGTTCACGAAAAAATTCCTGTGCCTGACAGTAAAAATCATGACGGGACTATAAAAGAACCTGCAGGGGTTTTATACAGCAGGACACAGGTCGATGCAGAGGGCGGATATCAGGCTGATGGTACCGCTATCATCCGGATCGATCACCTCTCAAAGGTCTTTGCCAGCAAGACAAAAAACGTGATTGCCGTAAACGACGTCTCCTTTGAGGTTATGAGGGGGGAGATATTCGGACTTCTTGGGGCAAACGGCGCAGGAAAGAGTACGCTCATCCGGATTCTCACGACCCTCCTCTCCCCGACTTCGGGGCAGGCATTCGTGAACAACTACGATATTACAAAAGACCCCGAAAAGATCCGGGAAATCATCGGGGTCTGCGCGCAGAACTACACAAGCGACTCGGAACTGACCGCGTATGACAACCTTGAGTTCTATGGAAAACTTGAGAACGTCCCGGACAGCATCCTCCCGGACCGGATCTGGGAACTCTTAAAAATGGCCGGCCTTGCCGATCGCGCATACTCGCCGGTGGGCACGTTTTCAGGTGGGATGAAACGTAAGCTCGAGATCGTCCGGGCATTTATCCACCGGCCGCTCATCCTTTTTCTGGACGAGCCTACCATTGGTCTCGATCCCGAGGCCCGCAGGGAGGTGTGGCAGCAGATCATGATGCTCAACAAAGAGCACACAACGATCATTCTCACCACCCATTACATGGACGAGGCGGAAAAACTCTGCGGCCGGATCGCTTTTGTGGAACGTGGCAGCCTGATCGCTCTTGATACCATGGAAAACCTCAGGAAACTGATCCCGGCCGGCGACCTCATCGAGATCGGCGTGGACCACATGGACCCGCTGGCAGAAGAGGCGATCCGGAATGTCAACCTTGTCAACGCGGTGTCGGTCGTAGAGCACACAGTGACAATCTCGGCGACTAACGGCAGCCGGGTAATCCCATCTATCCTTGCCGTATTCGAGAAATATGCGGTTCCCATTATCTCTATCTCGATCCGATCCCCCTCGCTTGAGGACATCTTTATCTACCTGACCGGCAAGGGACTGGACAGTGGCAATGATGACGAGAACGAAGCGCCCGGCTCAGGCAGGAGGCGATCCCCATGATGCGGAGCGCCCTTGCGATCTTCAAACGGGATTTCAAGAAGTTCCTGAGTAACCCGTTCATCATCATGATGACGCTCATTATGCCCATCATGTACCTGGTGGTCTTCGGGAACGCGTTTGGGGGCACCATCAGCCACATTCCGGTCGGGGTCGTCCAGGAAGTCCCACCCTACAATGACACCCCGCTCTTTACGAGCGCCGCATACCAGCTTAACCATATCCCCCCGGCCAATGCTGACCAGCCCAATGCCAATAAACTGCTGGATGTAACCGTTTATGCAGACGAAGCCGCAGCCAAACAGGATCTCGAAAACGGGAAATTATCGGCCGTGATCGTCTTTCCCTCATCGGTTTCAAACGACAACGCTGTACGAGTTTACGTCGATAGTTCTGACTCAATAACACCCCCGCTTGTTGAAGCGGCGGTAAACCAGGTCCTGCTTGGTCTTGGGGCGCATAACCCCGTTCTTATCGACGCGATCTATGGGGATATCCAGTATCTCCAGTTCTTTGGCGTGGGTGTGATCATGATGGCCATCTTTACCTCCACCATGTTCGGTGGTGGGATCGCGCTCATCAAGGACCGGGAGAACGGCATCCACGAAGGCTATCTCGTCACACCAGTCAAACGCTCCAGCATCATCTTTGGGATTATCTCAAGCGGCACCGTGCGGGCCTTCATCGCGGGATTTACCATTTTCTGGATCGATCTGCTGATCACCGGTATCACTCTCCAGAGTTTCCAGGACTTTCTCCTGGTCCTGTTGGTTATCCTGATCGCCTGTGTCGGAGTGACGAGCCTGGTTATCTCCTTTGCATCCCGGTTCGCATCCCAGCAGGAGTACTCATCGGTCATCGCGTTCCTCAACCTGATCCTGTTCATGACCTCGGGTGCTTTTTACCCGGTCATCGGGATGCCGGGCTGGCTGCGCTGGATCACGGTCATCAATCCCGAATATTACGGCATCCATGCTCTGCGAAGCATCATCCTCAGGAATCAGGGGCTTAACGTGATCGGGATCGATCTCATTGCCCTTTTGATCTTTTCCACAACAATGATCATCCTTGGAATTGTCACCTTCCGGCGCACACTGGAGTAGTTCAAAAAACGGGATTTCAGCCTAGGATCCGGCTGAAGTCGATCCTTCTCATTTTCATTCTTTTTTAAAAGTGGGCTCGAAAACGGATCAGATGCACTGCCAACCCAGACCTGAAATGTACTGGGATGTAGAGAGCAGCAGGGCACATGTTAAAAACGGACAACTTCTGTTACCTGTTCATTCGCTCTCGGATGTACACAATACCCACGTGGTTTCCGGAGCCAGCCCATTACAACGCACCCAGTAAAGGGCACATAAGGAGCCGGGTCAGGAAGAGTGAACGTGAACGGGAAAAAAGAAAGGGATAATTTACTGTTGTTTCTTGGAGATCGAATCGATGACCTTGTCCATGATCGCTTCGCTGCGGTTCTTGAGCCCGAAGCCAACGATGATCGCGATTGCGGCGCCAAGACCGATACCAATACCCCATGCAATCGGTGTCACGAACGTGTAGATGATCGTGAGATCGAGCTCCAGCTGCGAGAGTGCAAGGATGGCCGTTACGAAATACAAAAAGACCCGGAGAATTACCAGGACTGGTGAGATGAACTGGACATTCTTCTGGGAGTAGTACCGGTTGAGGAAATCGATAAACGCGTCGATGAGAAGGAATCCGACGACGAAAATGATCACAAATGCCACAACATGCGGGATGTACATGACAATCGTCATCATCAGTTGGCTGAGATAGTCCAGATTCAGGATGTTCACAGCCGCAAGAATGGCAATCAGGTATACAACGATACGGACCGCAATATCACCGATGTAACCGACCGTAATCCCGGCGTTTTTGAACGACCCGCGGATCGACGCCACATCGGCACCTTCTTCCACGATATGCTGCTCGCTGATCTTGTCCAGTACAATCCGGACCGCCCTGCCAAGCAGACGGCCTACAATCCAACCGATAATAAGAACAACAAGTGCACCCACAATGCCGGGGATGTACGTCATAAGGGTCTCATGCCATCGGTTTAACAAACTACCAACTACAGGATCCATGCAATTTTCCTCTTTTCAACGATAAAAATTTACAAAATTACATTAACCATTTTTCTATATAGATATTTCCCTTAATTATGATATATTTTGGTAATTAACAACAATTATAAACGTGGATTTGCTTATATATAATTCAGATAAGAAAGTGGCATTCAGATGATGCAGAATTACCCGCAGGAACTCGCCCACATAAAGAACCTTCTCAGGCAGAACCCGGAAGGTATGAGCATCACCGATATAGCAAAGGCACTCAGGAAGAACAAGAACACGACCGGCCGCTATCTCGATATCCTCCTGATCTCCGGGCAGGTGGACATGCGTACGTATGGGATGGCAAAGGTCTTTACCCTCTCGCAGAGAGTTCCGCTGTCCGCGATGCTCAGTTATTCAAAGGACCTGATCATGGTCCTTGACAAAGAGTCCCGCATTGTAGATATCAATGACAATTTCCTCAAGCTCCTGCACCTCACAAAAAAGGATGCGCTGGGGAAAAACCTCACGTATCTCAAGTCCCCCGGGGCTGATGTGCATGAGCTTGTCAATTCACTCATAACAACGCCATCAGAAGAGAGAGAACGCACCCTCTCGTTTCAGATAAAAGAGACCGGGGAGCGCATCTTCAAACAAAAATCCATCCCCACCGTTTTTGACGATGGCGCGAGAGGAGTTACGATCATCCTTTCCGATGTCACGGAGGAGATCCTGCGGGAACGGGAACTTAGGGACCGGGAAGAGCGGTTCCGGATGATGGCAGAAAATATCCAGGATGGCCTGCTCATCCTTGAGAACGGAAGAAACACTTTTGTCAACAACCGTTTTGCAGAAATTACCGGGTATTCTTTTGAAGAATTATGGGCAATGGACCCCCTCACCATCATCG